>JBBQMI010000288.1:0-3777 GCA_038328825.1 Acidimicrobiia bacterium
TCACCGACGGCCGCGGCGAGCGCGTCGGACGCGGTGCTGTCGGAACCGAGACCGTGCAGCAGGAGCAGTCGCGGCGCGGCGCCGGACCCGGTCGCGACCCAGTGCAGGCGCACGCCGTCGGAGGTCTCGAGGTCGGGCACACCCGCATGCTGCCCTAACCTCGCGGGTGATGGACAGTTGCACCTCGATGCACGAGCGGTGGATCGACGCCGACGGCCTGTTCGTCCACGCCGTGGAGTGGGACGGACGTGCGGCGGAGCCGCCGGACGTACACAACGGCATGCCCGCGGGTGAGCGGTCGAGGCGGCGCAGCGGAACCGACCCGGCGTTCGGTTCGGGTGGCCGTGACGCGACACCAGCGGTGTTGCTGGTGCACGGCCTCGGGGGCAGCACGACGAACTGGTTGTCGGTCGGCTCCGCGCTGGCCGCACGGCTCGGGACTCGCGTCACCGCAGTCGACCTCGCCGGGTTCGGGCGCACCCGACCCGACGGGCGACCGGCGTCGCTCGGCACCAACGGTCGGCTGATCGAGGCCTTCGCCCGCGATCGGGGTCCGTTCGTGGTGATGGGCAACTCGATGGGCGGCGCGCTCGGCGTGGGCCTCGCGGCCCGTCATCCGGAGCTCGTGACCGCGCTGGTGCTCGTGAACGCCGCGGTGCCCCGGCCGCGCCGCAACCGACGCAACGTCGTGCGGGCGGCGCGGCTCGCGGCCATGGGTGTACCGCAGCTCGGCCGGCCGATCCTGGAGGGCCGCGCCCGCGCGCTCGGGCCCGAGCGCCTCGTCGACCAGACCCTGCGGGTGGTGATGCAGCGCACGGATCGCCTCGACCCCGCGGTGCGCGCCGAGATGGTGGCCCAGGCCGAGGAGCGCGTCGGCTACCCCGAGTCGAGTCGGGCGTACGCGGAGGCCGCGGGATCGCTGTTCCGCTACCTCGCGCAACCGATGCGCGATGACCTCGCCGCGGTGCACGCGCCGACGCTGATGGTCCACGGCACCCAGGACCGCCTCGTGCCGGTGTCGTTCGCACGCGCGGTCGCCGCGCACCGACCCGACTGGCAGCTCGAGGTCTTCGACGACTGCGGCCACGTACCGATGCTCGAGTACCCGGAGCGTTTCGTCGACACCGTCGTCGCATGGCTCAACGCCTAGCGCGTCGTCGCCGAGCTACATCTCGTAGACGCTGCCGTACCTGCGCATCGTGAGCACCCGGACCGGGATCACGAACAGCCAGCAGATCTTCGCGGCGTCGGGGCTCCAGAACGCAATGGGCACCGACGCGAGGAAGATGACCGGCGCCGCGAGTGCCCGCACGAGCGTGTGGACGCGGAACCCTTCGGGCATGTCCTTCACCAGGCGATTCTCGGTCGCGGCGTACCACCAGACCGCCGCCGACGCGACCCCCGTCGCGGCCACGGCGCACGCGTAGATGATGGTCGCCTGGAACGTGTCGGGGTAGTCGCCGAGCAGGTCGGTGGGGAACGGCATGATCGCCACGAAGCTCAACAGCACCATGTTCAGGGCGATGAACCTCGTGTCGACCCGGTGGATGAAGTGCCACATGCGATGGTGCGCGAACCAGTACACGCCGATCACGTAGAACGACAGGAAGTACGTGAGGACCGGCTTCCACAGGCCGTCGACCACCGCGTCGATCCGGCCGTCACCATGGAACTTGGGGAAGTCGAGGGTCAGGACCAGCACCGTGATCGCGATCGCGAACACGCCGTCGCTGAACGCCGACACCCGGTCGAGATCGCGCCCCTGCTCGACCTCGTCGGCCATGGGGTCAGTTGATCAGGGAATGAGCCCGAGGCCGCGGACCTCGTCGCGCTCGGCAATGAGCTCATCGGTGGTGAGCCGGATCTTCTCGGTCGCGAAGGCGTCGTGCTCGATGCCGGGAACCACGGCCCAGGCGTCGCCCGTGCTGCGGACCGGGAACCCGAACTGGAGCCCCTCGGGCGCGCCGTACTCGCCGTCGCTCACGACTGCGAGCGAGGTCCAGTCGCTCTTCGGGGTGGGCCGCCAGACGCTGTTCACGGAGTCGATGGCGGCGTGCGCGGCCGACGCGGCCGACGACGACCCTCTCGCCTCGATCACCGCGGCGCCCCGCTTCTGCACGATCTCGATGAACGGACCCTGGAGCCACGCGTCGTCGCCGATGACCTCGGGGGCGGGCTTGCCGCCGATCTGCGCGTGGGCGAAGTCGGGGAACTGCGTGGCCGAGTGGTTGCCCCAGATCGCGAGGTTCGTGACCTCACGCACCGCAACGCCGGCCTTCTTCGCGAGTTGGGTCTTGGCCCGGTTCTCGTCGAGACGGGTCATCGCGAACCAACGGTCGGCCGGCACGTCGGGCGCGTTGCTCCGGGCGATGAGGCAGTTGGTGTTGCACGGGTTGCCGACCACGAGCACGCGTACGTCGCTCGCGGCGTGCGCGTTGATCGCCTCGCCCTGCGGCTTGAAGATCCCGCCGTTCACGTTGAGCAGGTCACCGCGCTCCATGCCCGCCTTGCGGGGGATGGAACCGACGAGCAACGCCCACGACGTGCCGTCGAACGCGGTCTTCAGATCCGACGTCGCCTCGATGCCCTCGAGGAGCGGGTGGGCGCCGTCTTCGAGCTCCATGACGACGCCTTCGAGCGTCTTCATCGCCGGTTCGATCTCGAGCAGTCGGAGCACGACCGGCTGGTCGGGGCCGAGCAGCTGCCCGGAGGCGATGCGGTGGACGAGAGCGTAGCCGATCTGGCCGGCCGCGCCCGTGACGGTGACGTGAAGAGGAGTCTTGGCCATGTGCGGAGATTAGGCGGGGGCCGCGGCTTCCGACGATCCGAGCGAGTCGAGCAGCAGCGCCCGGGCCTCGCGCAGCTCGGCGATCCGTTCGGCCGCGCCCAGCGAGACCCCACCCTGGTCGGGATGGGCCACTCGGAGGAGGCGACGGAAGCGGCGTTGGATGTCGGTGTGCTCCACGACCGTGTCGGCGTGGAGACCGAGCACCTCCATCGCCCACCGGCGCTCGGCCGGCACGTTGCGCCACCCCTCGGGATCGAACCCGTCGTCGTTCCCCGCGCCGTCCCCGGTTCCCGGGAAGTACATGCCGGGCGGGGGCGGGGCACCACCGGGCACACCCTGGAGCAGTCGACGGATCTCCACGCCCTCGGGGAGCTCACCCGGCCGGGCGAGCGTCGCGTCGATGGCCCGGAACGCGATCGCCCGCGACGTCGGACCCATCGCGGCCGCGGCCATCAGCGCAGTGATCACCTGCGGCGCGGAGTGGCCGTGGACGTCGAGCTCGATGACCACCCGACCGGGTTCGGCGAGGAACCGGTGGCGCGATCGGTCGAGGCCGTGGATGTCGGTCTGGAGGCGGTACCGCAGCGCGATCCGGGGAACTCCGAGATCGCCCTTGCGGGCGTCGCGCACGAACCGTGGGAGGAGGTCCTGCTGCTCCTCGTCGAGTCCGTCGAGGAACTCGGAGACGACCGCACCGAGCAACACCGCGCCGTGGGCGTTGCCGTTCGTCGGTAGGTAGCCGGGGTCGAGCGCGACGCGACGGTACGGCTGGTGCCGCCGCGTGTGCCGAACGTTCAACTCCGCCAGGATGGTCGAATCCACCGCGCCGGCTCGATCGCCACCTGTTGACGTCACGCAGGGACCTCCGCCGGCTCCGCTGCTTCTCCTACCACCATGGTCGAATCCGCTGCGCCGGCTCGATCATCACCCGACCACGTCACGCTGGTGAACTTCCGCCGACTCCGCTTCTCCTCCTACAGCCTGTCTAC
>JBBQMI010000289.1:0-3773 GCA_038328825.1 Acidimicrobiia bacterium
ACCTCGGGCGCCATGTTGTCGAGGAGGATGCGGTCGGCGCCGGCGGCACGCGCCGCGACCACCTGGTCGAGGGCGTCGCACTCGCACTCGACGAGCCGGCCGGGCCACTGCGCGTGCGCGCGCTCGATCGCCTCACCCAGGTCGCACGCGACGAGGTGGTTGTCCTTGATCAGCACCGCGTCGGAGAGCGACTCCCGGTGGTTCACACCGCCGCCCGCCCGGACTGCGGCCTTCTCGAGAGCCCGGAGACCGGGCGTGGTCTTGCGGGTGTCGAGGATGCGCGTCCGACCGGCCGCGGCGAGCACGAACCGGTTGGTGAGCGACGCGATCGCCGAGCAGTGCCGGAGCAGGTTCAGCGCGGTCCGCTCGCCTGTGAGCACCGAGCGCAGCGGGCCCGAGACCGTTGCGAGGTCGTCGCCGGCCCGGATCGACGCGCCGTCGCACGCGAGCCACACGACGGTGACCTCCGGATCCAGCTGTCGGAACGTCTCGGTCGCAGCCGCGGTCCCCGCGAGCACACCGTCGGCCCGGGTCACGAACCGTCCCTGTCCGACGGCGTCCTCGGGGATCACCGCGAGCGACGTGAGGTCGCCGAGCAGACCGAGGTCCTCGGCGAGCGCTCGCGTCACGATGTCTTGCACCGCCGCGAGCGGCGGATCGAAGGAGGTGCTCATGCCGGGACCTCGGCGGGGAGCATGACGAGCGCCGGGGCGGCGGATCCGACGTGCACGAACCGGCCGAGGAACGCGGCCGCCGGATCGGGGTGGTCGAGCCGCGTGTGCGTCCCGCGCGACTCGCACCGCGCCAACGCCGATCCGACGAGACCCTGCGCCACGGTGACGAGGTTCCTCAGCTCCCACCCGGCGATGTCGTCGACCGACGTCGGGCCGACCAGCAACCCGGCTCCGTGCTGCAGGCTGGTGGCGTCGCGCAGGACACCCGCGTCGACGGTCATCAGCTGCTGGAGCGCGTCGAGCGTCAGGACCTCGCCGCTCGCGGCATCACCCGCGATCGCGTCGGACGACGACCCGAGGACGCCGCGGAGCACGCCCGTCTCCGACGGTTCGGCCTTCCCGCGTTCGACTGCGTCGACGATCCGTGGACCGAACACGAGTCCGTCGAGCAACGAGTTCGAGGCAAGTCGGTTCGCACCGTGGACACCGGAACAGGCGACCTCGCCGCATGCCCACAGTCCCGGGATCGTGGTCGCGCCGTCGAGATCGCTGGCGACGCCACCGCAGAGGTAGTGCGCCGCCGGCGCCACGGGGAGCCACTCGTGCGTCGGGTCGAGGCCGGCGGTTTGGCACGCGTTCCAGATCGTGGGGAAGCGTTCGGCGAACCCATCGATCGCGGTGGCATCGAGCCACACGTGGTCGATGCCCCGGTCGAGGAGCAGCCGGGTGAGAGCCCGCGAGACGATGTCGCGCGGGGCGAGATCGCCGAGCGGATGGACGTCGACCATGAACGCGACCCCGTGTTCGTCGCGGAGCACCGCGCCTTCGCCGCGAAGCGCTTCGGAAAGGAGCGGGCGCGGCATCACCGGGTGGTGGAGCGCGGTCGGGTGGAACTGGACGAACTCGAGGTCGGAGACTGCCGCGCCCGCGCGCATGGCCATCGCGATCCCGTCGCCGGTCGAGAGCGCGGGATTCGTCGTGACCGCGAACATCTGGCCGGCACCCCCCGTGGCGAGCACGGTGTGACGGGCCCGGACCTCGAACGCCACGCCGTCGGGACCGAGCGCGACCACGCCGACGCAGCGGCCCTGCTCGACGATCAGATCCGCGGTGAAGCACCGCTCCCGCACCTCGATCGCGTCGAGCGCCCGCACCGAGGCCACGAGGGCCCGCTCGATCTCGGCGCCGGTGGCGTCGCCGCCGGCGTGCACGATGCGGGCGAGGGAGTGTCCGCCCTCGCGGGCG
Source organism: Acidimicrobiia bacterium (assembly GCA_038328825.1). Classification (GTDB taxonomy): domain Bacteria; phylum Actinomycetota; class Acidimicrobiia; order IMCC26256; family JANYLB01; genus JANYLB01. Next base: position 1,920 of record JBBQMI010000289.1, read on the forward strand.
AGGGCGAGCGCGGCGGCCTCACCGTCGCCGGTCCGGTCGAACACTGCGCCGAGCGCCATCAGGTCGCGCACGCGGTCCGGGCCCTCCGACACGAGCACCCGCACCGCATCGGGATCGCACAGGCCGGCTCCGGCGGTGAGCGTGTCGGCGAAGTGGAGCTCCGGGGAGTCGCCCGCGGTCAGCGCAGCCGCGACGCCGCCCTGCGCGTACTGGGTCGTGGAGCTGCTGAGCTCGCCTTTCGTGAGCACGAGCGCGGTGAGCCCCGCCCGGGCGGCACGGATCGCGGCCGAGAGGCCGGCAACACCCGAACCCAGCACCAACAGGTCGAACATCTCAGACTGCTCCGCTCACTGGGACACGGGAGCTGGGTCGAGCGTCGGTCCGGCCCCGTTCGCTCCACATGCAGGAAGCCTAGGTTCCCGACCGGACGAGGACTCCGAGGTCGACGCACACGTCGTCGCCGTGGATCGAGAGCGCACAGTTGTCGATGAGTCGAGCCTTGCCGACCTGCGCCGCGACTGCGACGACGACGTCGCCCTCGAGTCGCTCGAGCGGAGCCAGATCGTCCGCTGACCGCACCTCCACGTACTCGAGCGCGACCATCGGTTCCAGCGCCGCAACCTGGCGCACCGACGCGACCACCGCAGCGGGATCCCGCTCACCCCGCACGACGGTCTCGGATGCCCAGAAGATCGCCTTCGACAAGACGGTGGCACTCTCCCGTTCCGCCTCGGACAGGTACGCGTTGCGGCTCGACATCGCGAGCCCGTCGCCCTCCCGCACGAGCGGACACCCGACGACCTCGACCGGCAGGTCGAGGTCGGTGCTCATCCGCCGGACGACAGCGAGCTGCTGGAAGTCCTTGCGTCCGAGGTAGGCACGGCACGGACCGATGATCGAGAAGAGCTTTGCGACCACAGTGGTCACGCCGTCGAAGTGGGTCGGCCGGGCCGCGCCGCACAGACCGTCGGTCAGACCCCCGACGTGGACGATCGTGCGGGTCGGCTCCGGGTACATCTCCGCGACGGAAGGCACAAAGAGCACGTCGACCCCCTCGGTCTGCGCGATCGCGCGATCGCGGTCGAGGTCGCGCGGGTACGCGGCGAGGTCCTCCGTGGGGCCGAACTGAAGCGGGTTCACGAAGATCGAGGCGACCACCAGATCGTCGACGGCGCGCGCGGCGCGCATGAGCGACCGGTGCCCCTCGTGGAAGAAGCCCATCGTCGGCACGAAGCCGACGCGACGTCCGTCGTGTCGGGCCGCGTCGCACACGCTGCGCACCTCGGCGATGGTCGAGCACGTGATCACCGGAGCCGCGCCGCGAGCTCGGGGTCGTCGCGACCGCTCAGTCGCAACGCTTCCGCCGCGAGCGCCTGGTAGAGGGCACGCTCCTCCGGCGGGAGCTCGGCGATGTGGGCGTCGACGGTGTCGCGATCGCCGCGCATCACCGGTCCGGTGAGTGCGTCGTGGGGGCCGATCGCCTCGCTGTTCTCGAGCACACCGCGGACCAACGGGTAGAGCGCCTCGCGCGGAACCCCGGCGAGGGCCGCGATGCGCTCGGCCTGACCGAGCAGCGCGACCACGTGGTTGGCCGCGATCGTCGCTGCCGCGTGGTAGCGGACGCGCGCCGACTCGGGAACCGTGAACGGTCGCAGCCGGAGCGCGTCGGCGAGGTCGTACACGTCGGGATCGCCCGCGACTGCGCACCAGGCGCCCTCGAGATGCAACGGATCGCCCGACGGAATCGAGGCGAGCGGATGGAGCGCGGCGAAGCGGATGTCGGGTCGACGACCCGCGGCGACGCCGAACACGTCGAGTCCGCGCGCCCCGGAGAGGTGAACAACGAGGGCACCG
>JBBQMI010000290.1:0-3772 GCA_038328825.1 Acidimicrobiia bacterium
CTGACGTTCCGCGCCGACGGCACCCCGCAGGCCTCGCCCGTCACCTGCGGGGTCGACGACCACGGTCGGATCGTCGTGTCGACGTATCCGCAGCGGGCCAAGACGAAGAACGCGCGCCGCGATCCCCGGGCGAGCGTCGTCGTCCTGTCCGACGAGTTCAACGACGCGTGGGTGCAGATCGACGGCACCGCGGAGGTGCTCGACCTCCCCGACTCCGTCGAGCCGCTCGTCGACTACTACCGCGCCATCGCGGGCGAACACCCCGACTGGGACGAATACCGCGGGGCGATGGTGCGTCAGGCCAAGTCGATCGTCCGGATCACTCCGAACCGGTGGGGACCGGTCGCGACCGGAGGCTTCCCGCCCGAACAAGCGTGACGCACTGCGCGTCGTGCCGGACACGAGTCATGGCCGCGTCACCGCGGGCCCCGCTTCCGACTCTCGCGCGCGATCCCGAGGCGCTCTTCGTCGCCGACGTGGAGACCGCCGGGCAGTGGCTCCGCGCGGAACCACGCTGACCATCCGTCACCTACGCTCCCCAGACGAGATCAGGGGGCATCGTGGCTCGATTCACCGACAAGGTCGCAATCGTCACCGGCGGCGGCTCCGGGATCGGACGGGCCACTGCCCTCCTGCTCGCAGGCGAGGAGGCCGCGGTCACCGTCGCCGACATCAGCCTCGACGCCGCCGAAGCGGTGGTAGGCGAGATCACCACGGTGGGCGGAGCGGCCCGAGCCCAGCTCGTCGACGTGGCCGACCCAGTGGCCGTGGCCGCGATGGTCGCCGACACCGTGGCCGCGTTCGGCGGACTCGACGTCCTGCACAACAACGCGGCCGCGCTCGACCAGAACCGGATCGACCAGGACGTCGTGACCATGGACCTGGCCACCTGGGACCGCGTGCTTGCGGTGAACCTGACCGGCCCGATGCTCGGCTGTCGGTCCGCGATCCCGGCGATGCTCGAGCGGGGCGGCGGCGCGATCGTGAACACGGCGTCGGCCGCCGCGTTCTACGGCAGCGACTCACTGACTGCGTACGGAACGTCGAAGGCTGGTGTCGTCGCCCTCACCCGCAACGTGGCGACCGCCTACGGCGAGCGCGGCATCCGGTGCAACGCGGTCGCGCCGGGGATCGTGGTCGCCGCGGCCGCCCAGGAGGCGCTCGGCGGCCCGATGGGTGACCGCCTCCGCCGCTACAGCACCAGTCATCTCACCGGCCGTCTCGGGTACCCCGAGGAGGTGGCGAGCGCGGTCGCGTACCTTGCGTCGGACGACGCCGCCTTCATCACCGGCGAGGTCCTGCGCGTCGACGGAGGGTTCACCGCCCACTCGCCGACGTATGCGACCGACCGCCACGGTACGGGCTGAACACGCGGGACTACTCGCTGCGGAGCTGCTCGGCCGGAGAGAACCGGTTCGCGACCGCGCCGCAAGCACCGCCGACGACGATCGCGAGCACCACCGCGACGGCGAGGACGATCGCGACGAGTGCGACGAAGAACAGCACGGTCGGGGTGACGAGCGGGATGCTGATGCTGTCGGAGATCACGCTCCACGTCTGGCGACCGAGGAGCACGCCGAGCGGGATCCCGAGCACCGAGCTCGCCCCGACGATGAGGAGGCCGGTCGATATACCGGCGCGGCGTCGTTGCCGCTTCGTGAACCCGATCGCCGCGAGCACGGCGAGGTCGTGGCGCCGGCCGTGCAGGAGGCTCGCCAACCCGTACGCGAGGGTGAAGAAGGCCAGCACCGCGACCAGCGCGGCGATGAGGACGGGGACCGCGCGCAGCCGTTCGAGGTTCCGCAGGTCGCCAGGGGGGAGGACGCTGCGGATCGAGCCCGGGAACTCGCGCTCGAGCGACGCAATCGCGGCACCACGGTCTTCGGCGGGGTCGAGCTTGATCGCGATCGACTGCGGGATCGAACGGAAGATCCTGCGCATCGTCGCGGGAGTGACGATGGCGCCGTCGCCCACGCCGCCGCCACCGTTGACCGGGTCGCTGATCACCGCGAGGCCGACGACCCGGAGTCGAGCGCGAGCCGGACCGCTGACTGCGTCGAGCTCGACGGTGTCGCCGACCGCCTTGTTGAGGCGGCGGGCCGTGACGGCTCCGAGCGCGATCTCGCGTGCCGACGCGGGCGCGTAGCCGTCGGTCAGGATCGGATCCGGATGCCCGACGTAGGCCGTCGTCGCCACCAGCTTGACCTTGTGCCCGTCGAGCGTCGCGGCGTTCGTCTGCCCGTCGTACCCGGCGGCGGCCACGACCATCGGGTTGTCCCTGATCGTCGCGACACCGACTGCGACCGCATCGGGATCCGAGTACTGACCGACCACCACGTCCCACCAGGCGCCGTAGCGGGTGGGGCGATCGATCACGGAGTCGAAGCTCTGGAGGATCAGTGCGGCACCGATCAGCGCGGCGATGGCGACGGTACCGACGACCACGGTCGCGTTCGTCTGGCGGCCACGGGCGAAGCTGGTGCCGACACGAGACACGGGCCCCAACGGCCGGAGCGCCACGCCCACCCGCGAGAGGCCCGGCCGGGCGACGCGCGGCGGCCGCAGCACGAGCCTCGGCGTCACCGCGCCCACCGCGCCGAAGAGCGAGACGACGACGAGCACCGTCGGCACCAGCACCAGCCACTCGATGCGGACCGGATGCGTCGATTCCAGTTGCCGGGCGAGCCCGACGGGACCGAGCGGCGAGAGCGCGACCGCGGCGAGCACCGCGAGGACCGCGGCGGGTACCGCGATGGTGAGGCCACGGAGGAGCCCGGCAAGCGAGAGCTCGCGTCGACTCACCCCGAGCGCGACGAGAGTCGGTGCGTCGACGAACTCGCGGCAGAGCTGGCGACTGATGCTGAGCCCGACGAACGCGAGGCCCGCCACCGCGGCGATCGCGGCGAACACCAGGGTCGCCTGGCGTTCCGATCGGATGATCCGCCGCAGCTGCTCGACGTTCTCCGGCACGACGCTGTCGACCTCGGTGAACCAGCCCTTGGCGGCGCGCGGCAGTGCGCCCTCGAACGCGGCGCGCCCCGCGGCACCCGCGCGTGTTCGCACCAGGGTCGACGTCCCGTAGCCCGCGAGCGTCGAGCCGTGCGCGGCCGACCAACCCGGCCCGGTGTACACGAACCCCGGGAGCACCGAACCCGAGAGGTTGCCCTCGTCGGTCCCCTGGACGTCGTCGACGAACCGGGCGATGCCGACGACGGTCGAGTCGACCGGTTCCGTCTCGGGCGCGGTGCTCCCGTCGACCGCGGCGTCGAGATGCTCCTGCGACCACGAACCGATCCGGATGTGATCGCCCACGTGGAACCCGCCGGCCCGGGCGGTCGACTCGCCGAGCGCGACCTCGTCGGACGCGTCCCTGCGAGGGAGACGGCCGTCCACGGCGATCGGTCCCTGACCGGACGGGGCATCGGGACTCATCAGCCGTTGCATGAGCACGAGCCGACCCCAGCCGTTCGACGATCCCGGCCCGAGGATCCCCACGACGTCGGTCGTGGTCAGCGCCGACGCCTCGACCTGCGGCACCCGGGCGAGCACCTCGCGACGGAAGCGCGACGCGACGTCGTCGTTCGCACACAGTTCCTGGATCTGCCCGGGATCGATCGACCTCGGATCGACTCCCGGGGGACATGCGAAGACAGCGGCGTCGTAGGGACGGCCGCGATCCAACGCGCGGTCGAGGGAGCCCTCCGCGCGCACGGCCGCCTGCACCGACGCGGCGACGAGCGCGGCCGCGAGCCCCGCCACCAGGGCGAGCACC
>JBBQMI010000291.1:0-3770 GCA_038328825.1 Acidimicrobiia bacterium
TGCACCCGTTCGGCGATCTGCTCGGTGGTGGCGAGCTCGGAACCGTCGTACCCGTCGAACATCACCAGGTAGCCGTCCCGACGGGTGAGGAGCCGTGCGGTCTCCCCGAGGTCGCGCTCGAAGTGGGGATTGTCGACCCCCGCCTCCGGGACCCGGCGGATCGGCACGATGATCGAGCGCTTCCCCGTGCCCAGCCACAGGGTCTCGGGCGCATTGCTCATGATGAACGCGCCGGGTGGGAGCGCGTCGGCGGCCGCGACCAGCCCTGTCAGGGCGGTGAGTCCGACCGGACCTCCTCTGCGCACGAGTCGCGCCGTCGACCGGGTCGACGGCAGGCACACGAGCAGCGCGAGCACCACGACGACTCCCCCGGCCACCGCCCGCGACGCGGTCGCCGACGACGACAGCGATCGGGCGACGACGATGACAACTTGGAACACCGCCGCGACGACGACCACGTACGCGAGCGCGCGCACCGGTGCGAGCAGCCGGCCGTCGAAGCCGATGTTGGAGTTCGTGAGCAGGATCGCGGCGAAGAGGGTGAGCACGTAGGCCGCCCCCACCGTGAGCATCACGGTGAGCAGTGGATCGTCATGGAAGCCGCGTCGCATCGCGATCACGATCACTGCAGCCGTCGCACCGAGGAACACGATCGTGACGAACACGGCCCAGCCGCCCATCACGGTGTCGGGCACGAACCAGTGGGCGATCGTCTCGGCTCCGCCGGTGAACAGCGAGCCGTCGATGGACCGGAGCCGGAGCGGGGTCGACGGCTCGCCGAGCGGATACTGCAAGCGCAGGCCCACCAGCCAGAGACCGAGCGGAGCAACGGCGAGCGCGACGAGTGCGGCCCCCCGACGGAATCGTGTGGCGACGTCCCACTCGCGTCGCAAGGCGACCAGCACGAGCACAGCGAGCACGAACGCGACGCCCAGGTACCGCATCGTGATCGCCGCGCCGATCAGCAGTCCGGTGGTCCACACGTCGACGGTGCGGCCGCGGCGCAGCAGGCTCGCCATCGCCAGCACCGCGAAGAGCGTGATCGCGAGGAACACGACCTCCGCGAGCGCATAGCTGCTGAGGAGCAGCCACGACACCGGGTAGAAGCCGAAGAACATCGGCCCCGCGACCAGGAACAGCGCCAGGGTGCTCGCCGCCGCGGCCCACGAACCCCGCGTCAGGCGGAGCGTCATCGCCGCGAGCACCACGGCCGAGAACCCGAGACCGACCGCGCCGAGGATCCGCGCCGCGGTGTCGAGGCTCACGCCGAAGATGCCGATGGCTGCGAGCAGCACCGGGTACCCCAACGGCAGCGTGGTCACCGGGATCACGCCATTGAGTCGCGCCGTGGCCGCGGGTGAGAAGTAGTCGGTGAACGCGAGCGTGATCGGCGACGTCGGCCCGTGCCCGTCGAGCAGGTTCCGGGCCATTCCGAAGTACACGGCGGTGTCGGAGGCGTACGCCGGGCCCGTTCGGCTCACGACCACGGCGAGCACGATGCACGCGACGCCGATGACGCCGAACACCGCGAGGTTGCGTCGACTCACGACGTCGTAGCGCTCGGTCACACCGGAGGGACTCCGTGCCGCTTGTCGGGGTCGTTCCGACGGCGGGTCCGGGCCAGGGCGAGGCGGCGCACGAGGTCGTCGCGCAGATCGTCGGGTTCCACGATCGCGTCGACGACGAGCTCGGCCGCGAGGTGCACGAGGTCGACGTCGGCCTCGTACTCGGCCCGGCGTTCGGCCACGAACGCGGCGCGTTCGTCGGGATCCTCGATCGCCTGGATCCGGTTGTAGAACACCGCGTTCACCGCGGGATCGGGTCCCATGACCGCGATCTGCGCGGTCGGCAGCGCGAGGCAGGCGTCGGGATCGAACGCCGGACCGCACATCGCGTAGAGGCCCGCGCCGTAGGCCTTGCGCACGATCACCGAGAGCTTCGGCACCGTCGCCTCGGCCACCGCGGTGATCATCTTGGCGCCGTGGCGGATGATCCCCTCGCGTTCCACCTGGGTGCCGATCATGAACCCGGGCACGTCGGCGAGGAAGATCAACGGCACGTTGAACGCGTCGCAGCACCAGATGAAGCGGGCCGCCTTGTCGGCGGAGTCGCCGAACAGCACGCCCCCGAGGTGCTTCGGGTTGTTGGCCACGACGCCGACGCTCTCCCCGTCGAGGCGGGCGAACCCCACGATCAGCTCGCGGGCGAACAGCGGCTTGATCTCGAAGAGGGAACCGTCGTCGACGAGGGCGTCGATCACACGGTGCATGTCGTACGCGCGCCGCTCCACGACGGGGACGACGTCGGCGATGCGCTTCGCCCCTGCCGACGGTGACGTCGCTGCGACCGGAGTGGGACCGAGGGTCGCGTTGGTCGGCAGGTAGGACAGGTAGCGCCGGGCGGCGTCGATCGCATCGTCGTCGGAGTCGACGAGGTTGTCGCCGCAGCCGCTCACGGTGGCGTGCATGCGCGCCCCGCCCATCTCCTCGAGGGTCGCGTGCTCCCCGATTACCGACTCCGCCATCCGGGGTGAGCCGAGGTACATCGAGGCGTTGCCCTCGACCATGAACACGACGTCGCAGAACGCGGGGATGTAGGCCCCGCCCGCGGCCGACGGGCCGAAGAGACAGCACACCTGCGGCACCGCGCCCGACAGGCGGATCTGGTTCGCGAAGATGCGGCCCGCGCCGCGCCGACCGGGGAAGAGCTCGACCTGGTCGGTGATGCGGGCACCCGCGGAGTCGACGAGGTACACGACGGGAACCTGGAGGCGGATCGCGGTCTCGGTGAGGCGCACGATCTTCTCGACGGTGCGGGCGCCCCACGAACCGGCCTTGACCGTCGGGTCGTTCGCCATGACGCACACGGGTCGACCGTCGACCCGACCCACGCCGGTGACGACACCATCGGCGGGTAGGTCGTCGGCGAGGGCGTTGGCGAGCAGCCCGTCTTCCGCGAACGAGCCGGGGTCGAGCAGCCGCTCGATCCGGTCGCGCACGAACACCTTGCCCTCCCGGGCGAGCTTCTCGGCACCCTTGTCGAGGTTCCCGCGCACCGCGCGTTCGGTGTGGGCCCTGATCCCGTCGGCTTCGCTCACGCCCGCAGGTTAGAGCGCGCTACTTCACCAGTCGGACAGGGTCGCCGTCGAGCACCGCGCTCCACGACGTCGTGTCGCTCAGAGACCCGGCACCAGGGTTCGTGCTGGTGAAGAGGTAGTCGATCTTCAGCCAACATCCATAGGGATCGCTGTAGTTGCAGGTGTAGGTGGTCGGGATCGGTACCTTCACCTGGAGCCACTGGCCGTTGTACTGCGCCTGTGTCACCCCGGTGATGGTGCAGTTCGCTCCGGTGTTCTGGAACGTTCCGAACGGCGGACCGGTCGAGTTGCCGGGAGGAGGCGTGTAGGTGCAGCCGGTGAACGGAGGGTTCGCCTCGCCCGGCCCCTGCGGTGCCTGGATCTGGAACTGACCGCTGACCCCGCTCCCGTCGCCGATGTCGTACAAGCTCAGGACCAGGGTGTGACCGGCAGCGCTCGGGAGGATCCGTGCGAGGTAGAACTTCGCGTTCGTGCCCAGCGCGGCGTTCGCGTAGACGCCCATCTTCGCGTTGCCGGAGATGCTGACCGCGCTGCCTGCGTTCTTCGCTCGCAGGGCGAACCGGTTGTGCCCGCTTCCATTGGTGTCACCCTGCACCTGCACGAAGTAGTCCTGTCCCGCGCTCCCGGTGATCGTGCAGAGCGGGAACCACTGACGGAAGTAGGTGCCGAGGAA
>JBBQMI010000292.1:0-3765 GCA_038328825.1 Acidimicrobiia bacterium
GTGCGGCGCATCGAGTCCGACGAGATCGTCCTCGAGCACGGCACGGTGCCCACCACTCCCGACCACGTCCACGTGCACTGCGCCACGTCGGGCCTGAGCGACCGCCCGCCGGTGCCCGTGTTCGACGACGACACGATCACGCTCCAGGTGCTGTCACGCATCAGCCTGAGCCTGTCGGCCGCTGCCATCGGCCTCGTGGAAGCTTCGGATCGGACGACCGCGGAGAAGAACCGTCTCTGCCCGCCGAACCCCTGGCCCCAGACTCCCTTCGACTTCGTGCGCGCCATCCTGCTCGGCATCAAGACCGAGATGGAGTGGCAGGACCCCGACCTGAGAGCCTGGCTGGGCGCGACGCGCCTCAACCTCACCGGCGCGCTCGGCCGTGACCCCGACCAGGAAGCGGTCCGCGCGCTGCAGCAACGCTTCTTCACCGCCCTCTTCCCCGCGCTCGACAACTTCGCCCCGCTCACCGCGCAGGCGTCCGACGCCGAACGCGCGCGGATCTTCTCCACCGCGTGACTCCCGTCGCGGCTGGTTCGCGTACACACCTCTGGAGAACTCCAAGGCGCAGGTCACCGCGAGGGGGTCGGCGTGTCGGTGGAACCTCTCCCGAGGACCAGCGACGCGCGCCTCGACCCTGACGAGCCAGGGGGACGTCGCGTTGCACCGGAGAAGGCCCCGCCGAGACGCCTCGTCACTTCGCCTTGTCGATCACTTCTTCGACCTTGTCCTTGGCCTTGTCGATCACCTCTTCGACCTTGTCCTTCGCGTGGCCAACCTTCTCTTTGGCCTCACCGGCGCGACGATGAGCCTTGCCTTCGGCTTCGAGGTCCTCGTTGCCAATGAGGCTTCCAGCGGCCTCCTTGACCTTGCCCTTTGCCTGATCACTCTTTCCCGCCATCACGTACCGCCCTACCTGGTCGTGAACCTTGGCTCGAGGCCCAATCGGGAAGATGGAAAGTCGCACGCGACACACTCGCGGGTCTGCTCGCGGGTGTCGGCGTTTCCATACCGCCCCGCGCGGCCTGACCGAGCCCGGGTTGTCGAGCCGCCGGCGGTTCTTCGCGGAGGAGCCGTGAGGATCTCACGAACTACCGGCGCCGAGTACCAGGTCAGGTAGACCACGGGGCGTCCACGCTTCGAGGTGCGAGTGGTCACGCGCACGGAACGACCCCGCGAATGGGGCTTCGGTTCTGCAACATTGTGGCCCTGACGTCTCGGGTGTCGGAGTAGCCGGGCAGGAGGTATCTGTGGGCGCCCACCGTCGTTGACGCGGGAGCGAAGGTGATGGTCGTTTCGCCCCCGACCTTTGGCAAGACCTCAACAAAGGAATCTTGCGCGACATAGTCGACACGGACTCGAACGGGTCGCCTGGTCTTCGCTGCGATGGGCCGAAGCGCAAAGTGAACGTGCAGACTCTCTCCTGTCGTGGGCAGCGTCGCCGTCCCGGTTTGGTCGAGTCGGCGGCAGGCGCGAAACCCGGCGGAGCGGGGCCACGACGCATCAGGTTTCACGACCCCGGCACCCGTTGCCGGAAAGACCTCCACGCGTCGTGGTGGCGAGACCGAGACCTTGATGGGCCGTCGGTCGGCGTGCAGACCGATGGTGAGTGGTCGGGCGCGTTCGAGGCGCGTTGGACCGACGGAGAATGATCGCGGTCCGAACGCGGCGTTGATCGGCTCGGGCGACGGTGGCGGGCTCGTCGAGTGCGGCGAACCGTGAACGCAAGCGGTCGTGGCGACGACGATCGCTACCACCCGGCAGTTGACCACTCGCATAGATTGCCCGATGCGAGCGCGCTCGAGCGGCAGTTCTGTCGCCTCCCAAGACGCGGCTCCAAGTAGCCGGCAGAAGGCCACTGCGATACGAACCGGAACCAACCGCCGACGACGGGTAGCGAGACTCACTGCACCCAGCCCTACTGGACGGCGGAGCGCTCACCGAGGTCGCGGAACGGACGCCACAGATAGCCGTCGGGATCGGCGAGAACGAACTGACGGTTACCGACCTCGATCGGCCCCTTCTTGCGCCAGCGGCCGCTGATCTCAGCGACGTCAACTCGGTACCAGCGCTCCTCGATCGGCACGACGATCTCGGCGCCCGCCCTGGCGGCGCGGGCGTGCACCGCGTCGACGTCTTCGACGCCCAATTGGAAGTTCACTCCTCGGCCGAACGGGTACTCGAGAGCAGCCGTGCCGAACCTCCGGCCCGGGCCGGCGGCTTCCTGGAGCATCAGCTCGACGCCGCCGCGCTCGAGGTACGCGAAGCGCTCGCCAGGCCGTTCGAAGAGGATGCGGAACTCGAGCACGTCGGCGTAGAAAGGCAACGACGTTGCCAGTTCCGTGACATCGAGCTCCGGTACAAGCATCCGCTGGGCACGGTACTCGGGAGGCAGGCATTCTGAGCCGGTGTGCGCGGCTCGGTGGCGTACCCGAAGGACGCCCACGTGCTGTCAGGTAGCCGTCGCCGAAAGGGTCGCCGCGACGCTCTCGGGCAATGGGTTCCGACCGGAGAGGCCGCCCGTCGCGCTGGTGACGCGGAAGCGAATGAAGGCGCCGAAGTGATGGAACGACTTGTGTCTCTGCTCGCGTACCGCGGTGGCGTGACCGGCGGTGCCGGTGGCGTAGTCGCGCATCTGCGGGACGGTCTCCCAGATCGAGAGTGTCGCGACGATTCGCTGGCCGAGATTGGCCATTCCGGTGGCCCAGAGCAGACCTGGAGCGTCGAGCACGGCCTTCTCCGCGCGTGCGCTCGCCCGGAGGAACGGGACGATACGCGAGAGACGGAGCTGTCCTATCGTGAGCACGACTGTCGGTCCGCGTGCGTCGCCGACGACTCCCGTCGGGAGATCGGATGGAAGACCCGGCCACGTGCGATGTTCGACGGGCACCGCTCGGATCGGCTCGAGCCGCGCGGCGAAGCCGTTCTTGAGCGACTCCGCGAACGCATCGGTGGCCAGAAAGCCGCTGAGCGCGTCTTCGTCGTCCCACATGGCGACGAAGCCCCGGCGCCCGAGTTGCGGGGACGGGGGCGACGAGCCCAGGGGCGCGGCGATGAGCGCTCTTGCGTCGCGAAGCCCGGAGACCTCGCCCGGCCGGGGCGTGCGCCGCAGAGCTCTGACCGTCGAGCGGGCGTTCCCGTCGACGAGGTGCACAGAAGCGAGCATCGGTCTCCCTTTCGTCGCTACCGGCGACGCTACGACCGCCGGCGTCCCTCGTTCGAACTGTAGGCACACGCAGTGCCCAGGACCGCTACGCGCCAACTCCTACACGCTCGTTCCCGCTTCCACGGCGACGACAGCGCCCGCGCGGGGCCCTGTGCTGGGTAGCGACAGAACTGATGCGCCTCTTGGCGTCAAGCGACGATCGGCATGCTTCGCGTGGATACATCGGATCGGTGTTCCGTACACGACGGGCTGAGGGGGTAAGACGTCTCCAGAACTGAGGATCCAATGAGGTTCGGCGCGGTGGACCCACGCGTGCGGCCCATGTCGGGGGGAGGCCCGGTTGCGGTTCTCCTGGGCAGTGACATACCGGGTGATCACGGTTGTGGGCGCTGGTGCGCTCGCCGCTCTGGCGTTCAGCCAGGGGAGCCGGGGATGGGACATCGTCGGAGCGGTGCTGACCGGTAGCGCGATCGCGGACGTGATCCTCCTCGTCGCCGTGGCGCGGTTCCGCTGGAATCGCAGGCCTGGGGACCGGCACCATGACGAGCGAAACCGATGACACCGCGGACGCGCGTCGATTCCCCCGATGCGCTCGCCTC
>JBBQMI010000293.1:0-3749 GCA_038328825.1 Acidimicrobiia bacterium
GCTCAACGGTGGGGCCCACGCCGACTCGAACGTCGACCTGCAGGAGTTCATGCTCGCGCCCGTGGGCGCGGCGAGCTTCTCGGAAGCGCTGCGCTGGGGTGCCGAGACGTACCACGCGCTCCGCGGCATCCTCCACGACCGGGGTCTCTCCACGGGTCTCGGCGACGAAGGTGGCTTCGCGCCCGATCTGCCGTCGAACGAGGAAGCGGTGAAGCTGCTCCTCGAGGCCATCGCCAAGGCCGGCTACGCGCCCGGCGACGAGATCGCGATCGCGCTCGACACCGCCTCGACCGAGTTCTACGTCGACGGCACCTACCGCCTCGACGGCGAGGGCACGACCTTCACCTCGGCCGAGTTCGCCGACTACCTCGCGGATCTGTGTGCCCGGTATCCGATCGTGTCGATCGAAGACGGCATGGCCGAGGACGACTGGGACGGTTGGGCCGCGCTCACACAGCGTGTCGGTGAGCGGGTCCAGCTCGTCGGTGACGATCTCTTCGTGACCAACGCCGAACGGCTCGCCGAGGGGATCACCCGCGGCGTCGCCAACTCGATCCTCGTCAAGGTCAACCAGATCGGAACGCTCACGGAGACGCTCGACACCATGGCGCTCGCGGGTCGGGCCGCGTACACCTGCGTGATGTCGCACCGCAGCGGCGAGACCGAAGACGTCACCATCGCCGATCTCGCCGTCGCCACCAACTGCGGTCAGATCAAGACCGGTGCGCCGGCCCGCAGCGACCGCGTCGCGAAGTACAACCAGCTCCTCCGAATCGAGGAACAGCTCGGAGAGGGCGCGACGTACCTGGGCGGAGCGGCGCTGGCGGGAGCGGTCACGCGCGGTGACTGAGTTCTTCCGCACCCGGGCCGCTCTCGTGCGCGCGACGGTCGCGTCACTCATCCTCGTCGGCGTCCTCTTCGCGTTCGTGTTCCCGACGCGTACCTGGTTGGCGCAGCGGACCAAGGCGGCCGACACGCAGAGCGAGCTGGCCCTGCTCCACGACCAGACTGCGAAGCTCGAACGCGAGGCTACGAAGCTGCGCAGCGATCAGGAGGTCGAGCGCGTGGCGCGCGCCCGCTTCGGTCTGGTCATGCCCGGCGAACGGGCCTGGATCGTCGTCCCGGCACCGACCACGACGACCACCACCAGCACCTCGACGACCACGACGACGACGCCCCCTCCTCCGCCGCCGGGCTGAGGCTGCGGTGCGGCCCATGCTCGCCACCGCGGCGAGCGCGTTGCCCGCCGGACCGGGCTGGTCGTACGAGATGAAGTGGGACGGCGTGCGGGCACTGCTCGCGGTCGAGCGGGGCGAGCTGCGTGTCTCCTCCCGGACCGAGCGCGACCTGACCGCGCGCTATCCCGAGCTGGCCGGCCTGGTCGCAGCCGTCGGCGACCACGAGGTCGTCCTCGACGGCGAGATCGTCGTGCTCGACGACCAGGGTCGACCGAGCTTCGAGGCCCTCCAGCGTCAAGACCGCCCCGGGGCGGTGCTGCTCTTCGATCTGCTCGCGTTCGACGGTGAGTCGCTCGTCGATCTGGACCAGGCGCAGCGGCGCAGCCGACTCGAGTTGCTCGCGTTGCAAGGGCCGAACTGGCAGACGCCACCGACGTCGCTCGACGGCCCTGCCGCGTTCGAGACCGCGACGCGGCTCGGCCTCGAAGGCGTCGTCGCGAAGCGTCTCGATGCCCGCTACCTCCCGGGACGTCGGAGTCCCGCCTGGCAGAAGGTGAAGATCGACACGACCCAAGAGCTCGTGGTCGGGGGCTGGTTGCCCGGCGCCAACCGGCTCGAAAGCCGACTCGGTTCCCTCCTTGTCGGGGTGCACGACGCCGCCGGCGTGCTCCTGTACTCGGGGCGCGTCGGCTCGGGAATCTCGGAGGCGACGCGAACCCGGCTCGAAGGGTTGCTCGCCGACCTGACGATCGCCGAGCCCCCGTTCGTCGATCCGCCGCGGCTCCCCGACGCGGTCTGGGCACGACCGGAGCTGGTCGTCGAGGTGCGGTTCACCGAGTGGACTCGCGCCGGCCTGCTGCGGCAGCCGACGTTCCGTGGCCTTCGCGACGACAAGGACCCGTCCGACGTCATGCGGGAAACGGGTCTGGGGGCTTCCTAGACTCGGACCGTGCCCGTGTCCCCGAGCGACGTCGATCTTCTCACGCAGCTCCTCGGTCGAGCGCCGCGCGCCGACTTCGACATCGTCGTGCGCACCGCGGCCGGGGAGCCGCTCGTCATTCGCAACGCCCCCCTGTTGCAGGACGGTACCCCGATGCCGACCCGGTACTGGTTGGTGGATCGCGACGTCTCGCGTGCTGTCGCCCAGCTGGAGTCCGTGGGCGGGGTCCGCGCCGCCGAAGCGGAGGTCGACGAAGACGAGCTGCGCGCCGCGCACGCCGCGTATGCGTCCGAGCGCGACGCCGCGCTCGGCGCGACACACGTCGGTCCCCGCCCCTCCGGAGGCGTGGGCGGCACCCGCACCGGGGTGAAGTGCCTCCACGCCCACTACGCGTACCTGCTCGCCGGTGGTGTCGATCCCGTCGGTGCGTGGGTCGAGGCCCGACTGTGAGGGTCGCGGCCGTCGACATCGGGACCAACTCGGTCCGTCTCCTCGTCGCCGAGGTGGCGGCCGACGGCTCGTTCGTCACGATCGAGCGCCGGATGCACATCACCCGGCTCGGTCAGGGTGTCGACGCCACCCATCGCCTCGCACCCGCAGCGATCGAACGCACCGTGGCCGTCCTGCGCGAGTACCGCGACGTGATCGCGGACCTCGGCGTGGAACGGGTACGGGCCACGGCCACGAGTGCGGCGCGCGACGCGACGAACCGCGACGACTTCTTCGCGACGGGTCGCGACGCGCTCGGTGCGGAGCTCGAGCTTCTGCCGGGAGAGGAGGAAGCCGCGCTGTCGTTCCGCGGCGCGACCCGTGACCTCGACGTGCCGGGCCCGTATCTCGTGGTCGACATCGGTGGGGGTTCGACCGAGTTCGTCGTCGGGACCACCGCACCGACGGGGCTCGTATCGATCGACATCGGGTGCGTACGGATCACCGAGCAGTTCCTCCACTCCGACCCGCCCGCGCCGGAGGAGCTGTCGCAAGCGGTCTCGGTGGTGCGGGACCACCTCGCCGACGTGAAGCGGACGCTCCCGGGCATCGCCGACGTCGGCACCGTGATCGGCCTCGCCGGCACGGTCACCACGGTCGCGGCGATCGAACTCGGACTCCCAGCCTACGACCCGGAACGGATCCACCACTTTCGCCTGGCGCGAGAAGCCGTCGAAGACGTGTTCCGGACCCTCGCGACGGAGCCGGCGGAGCAGCGGCGCCACAACCCCGGCCTCGAGGCCGAGCGGGTCGACGTGATCGTCGGCGGCGCGATCGTGCTCGCCTCAGTGATGCGGGCGTTCGAGATCAAAGAGATGCTCGTCTCCGAGGCCGACATCCTCGACGGGCTCGTCCTCAGTCAGATTCCCGGGAGAAATATCTCATCGCGAGACCCGTCGGCTCCGAAGACCTAGTACGTGGAGCGAACGTGGCAACGAAGCCCGGGCGCTCTTCCGACGAAGGAACGGAGCGAGCAGATGGAGCTGAGCGAGTTCACCGGAACCCTGGCGCGCATGACCCCGGCGAATCTGCACGCGGTCGCCCGGTCGCATGCCGAGCACCATGGATCCACCGCCGACGATATCGACGCGTTCCGGGCGGTCGCCCACATCGACACGGTGCTCCGCAAGGAGGCCCGAACC
>JBBQMI010000294.1:0-3733 GCA_038328825.1 Acidimicrobiia bacterium
CGTGTCGCTCGATCGCGCCGCGCAGGATCTCGTCGTGGACGCGCAACGCGTCGGCCATGTCACTCGGGTCCTCCTCCCACCGCCGGGTGGAGTCCTCGATGTCGGTGAACAGGAACGTGACCGTCCCGCCCGGCCGCGCGCGGGGCATGCCGAGACGCTAACGCAGCGAGGTCGGTGCAAGCATCCATCTGGGGGATTCGGGTCCCGGGCTTGTTCGTTGCTCACGGCAACGGTCCACATTCGCGACCCGCAGAGGCGTCATCGTCGAGAAGTGGCTCGGCGACGGCGCCATGCTCGTCGGCGCCGAGGTCGGCCCGACGATCGCCACCGCATCGGAGCTGATCGGCCGGTACGAAGGTCAGACACTCGAGCTTCGCGGTGGTATCGCGCATGGTGTCGTTCTCATCTTCGATGATGACGACTAATCGGCCGACCCGCGAACCTCGCCGCGCGCCTGTGCGAATCAGCCCGACCCGGCGAACTCCTCGCCGTCGGGTATCCCGCCGACGCACTTCTGAATCGGACTCGGGTGCCCGGCACCCGAGACCTCACGCTCCGTGGACTCGGACGGTTCCGTCGGGTGCAACGACTCGGGTTGACGGCGCACCTCCCACTCCCGCCCCTCGTGGCTGGACCCACGCAGAGTCGAACCGAACGGTCAGCTCCGCATCGGCGCAAGCGACGTCGGCGTCTCCAGCGGAACCCACGTCACCGGGATCGACGCCCGACTCACACCCAGCGGCTGAGCCCAGAGGACGGCGATCCACGCCATCCTGGCCGCCGTGGCGTCGATCGGGGAGTGACGAGCACCCGCTGACCAAGTCGTCGCGGCGACGGTCCACTCCGCTCGACCCGAACTCACGGATCGTTACCGTCCCACCCTTCTGGTTGGATCAGGTCGATGTTCACGGAAGAACTGACCGCTGCGTGTTCGGCGCTCGAGACCGTTGCCCGAGAGTTCGACGCGAGCTGTTCGGGGCGCGAGGCGGTGAAGCTGATGGAGCGGCTCGGCACAGTGCATCGCCTCGCGGATGCCGTGACTGCGAAGGTCGCGAAGCGGATCGCCGATACCGACGCGCACGTCCCGCACGGTGACCGGAGCGCAGCGGAGTTGTGCGCGCGGCTGGTGGGAGTCGGGTTCGGTGATGCCAGGCGAGTGATCGAGAACGCGCACCGGCTCGAGGACTTGCCGGTGGTGGATGCGGCGTTCCGCGAGGGTCGGCTGTCGGCGCAAGAGGCGATGCTGATCAGTTCGACGGCAGTGCACGACCCGCAGCTGCAGGACGAGCTGTTGGGCGCGGCTGGAGAGGGGCTCGGACCGCTTCGCCAGGCGTGTGTGAGCGCACTGGCGCGCTCCGAGGACTCGGATCACCGGTCGAAGCGCCAGCACGCGTCGCGGTCGTTGAACGTGTGGACGGCGACCGACGGGATGGTCGAGGGGCACTTCAGGCTCACTCCCGAGGTCGGCGGCGCGCTGAAATCTGCCATCGACCAGCGCACCAGGGCCGTGTTCAGAGCCAAGTGGCGCGAGGGCGTGCGCGACTCGCACGCCGCGTACAGGGCCGATGCGTTGGCCGAGTTCGTGCTGGGTGAGCCCGGCGCGAAGAAGCCTGGTGGCTACACGACGAATGTGCTGATCGACCAGGCGGTCCTGCAACGAGGCGATGCCTTGCCAGGGGAGACCTGTGAGATACCTGGTGTCGGTCCCGTGAACGCGCGGTGGGTCAGGGAGATCCTCGGTGAGTCGTTCGTCGCGGCGATCATCAAGCACGGCAAGGACATCAAGACGGTCGCACACATGGGCCGGCACATCCCGGCCGAGCTCCGGACGGCCATGGTGGTGTCGGGCCGGGAGTGTTGCATCGAGGGATGTGGCTGTCGCGACCACCTCGAGCTGGATCACTGCGAGGTCGACTTCGCGAAGGGTGGACCGACCGCGAAGTGGAACCTCGAGTGGTTCTGTACGCCGGACCACGACCGAAAAACCAAGGGCTGGGTCCTGGGCCCGCCCGATCCCGTCACCGGCAAACGGAAGCTCACTCGACCCGGCACATCCCACCGCGCCGCCTGACGCCCCGACACGGAAGGGGCGCGCCGCAGCGCCGGGAGACCCGATCCGGTGGATCAGCGGTCGCACACGATCGTCGTCGAGCGAGTCTCGGGAGGTCTCGCGCGGGTCAGCGCGGAAGGTCGGTACGCGCGCGGTTCGAGATCGCGGCGACCGCGGTCAGCACCGTCAGCGGGACGATCATCGAGCCGCTCCACGCACCGAGCGCGGCGCCGAGCGCGGCGCCACCCACGTAGCCACCGAGGACGAGGAGCAGTACCGCGATCCCGGCTGCGACCGTCCGGCCGCGCGGACCGGGGGAGACCCTCGCTGCGACCGTCTCGGCGATGCGGGTGATCGCGCCTGTCTGGTACGTGGTTGCGACGCTCGTGCCCGCGACACGGCCGATGACCTCCGTCTGCATGCCCATCGCGCACGCCGTGACGAGGAGCAGGCAGCCGTTCGCCACCGAACTGAGCTGCTCGAACGGTCGGCGGTTCCACAGGACCACGACGGACAGCGGCACGAGGAGGAGTCCCTCGGCGCCGAGCAGCAGTTCGGCGCGCCACCGGTGCCGGAGGCGGGTCCCCACGAGGATCGCGACCACGACGCCGATCCCGAAGCCGAGGATCGCGACCGCCGGCCGCCACGCTTCGCCGCCGCGGAGCATCCCGAGGTCGATCCCGAGCAGGGCCGCGTTGCCGCTCTGGTTCGCAGGGAAGACCCCGAAGACGTGCTCGAACGAGATGGCGTCGACGCATCCTGCGACGACACCGAGGAGCACCGCCACCAGCAGATAGGAACGCGCGCCGGTGTCGGGTCCGGTCATCGGGAGGAACCGTAACCGCCTCGCGGCTCGGCCGACTCGCATCAGCAGGGCCGCGCGACCGGCGCACATCGGCCCTCGATCCCCACGTCCCTCCCGATTCGCGCTCGTCCGGGTCGCTTCGAACCTGGTCGGCAGGTGGCCCCCCTCCCGACGCGCGAAGCTCGCGGTCCCATCGAGCGAGGCTGAGAGGCTGAGGAACCCATGTCGATCGCCATCACCGACGACCACCGAGCGCTGGCCGACACGGCAGCCGACTTCCTGACCAAGCGCGACGCCCGCGCCGCGGCGCGTGCGTTGCTCGAGGCGCCCGTCGAGGCGATGCCCGACCTCTGGGGCGACCTCGTGGACCTGGGTTGGCTCGGCCTCCACATTCCGGAGCAGTACGGCGGTTCGGGGTACGGGCTCGAGGAGCTCGTCGTGGTAGTGGAGGAGATGGGTCGTGCGGTCGCTCCCGGGCCGTTCCTGCCCACCGTGATCGCGAGTGCGGTGCTCGCCGCCGCGGCCGACGACGCGACCAAGGCGGAACTGCTCCCCGGGCTCGCCGACGGATCGATCGTCGGCGCTGTCGCGCTCGGCGGCTCGGCGACCGTCGCCGACGGCGCGGCCTCGGGTCCGGTGGGAGCCGTGCTCGGTGGGGGACTGGCCTCGGTGATCCTCGTGCCCGTCGGTGACGACGTCGCGGTCGTGAGGGTCGGCGACGGTGTCACGGTCGAGACGCCCGTGAACATGGACCCGACCCGTCGTACCGCGCGGGTGACGCTCGACCGTGCTCCCGCGACCGTCCTTCCCGGTGCGGGTCAGGTGTTGGTCGACCTCGCCCGCGTGATCCTGTCGGCGGAGGCCGTCGGCATCGCGCG
>JBBQMI010000295.1:0-3730 GCA_038328825.1 Acidimicrobiia bacterium
GGCCCGCGGTGAACGAGGACCGGTTCGTCGAGATCTGGAACCTCGTGTTCATGCAGTTCGACGAGCGGGCCGATGGGGAGCTCGTGCCGCTGCCCGCGCCGAGCATCGACACCGGCGCCGGGTTCGAACGCTGCCTCGCCCTGCTCCAGGGCGTCGAGACGGTGTGGGACACCGACGTGATGCGTCCGCTCATCGCCGCCGCGGAGCAGGTCACCGGCAAGACGTACGGCACGTTCCCCGGCACCGACCAGGACGTGAGCCTGCGCATCCTCGCCGAGCACGGCCGCACCATGACCATGGTCGTGGGCGACGGCATCGTGCCGTCGAACGAGGAGCGCGGCTACGTGCTGCGGCGCATCATCCGCCGCGCGGTGCGGCACGCGTACCTGCTCGGCGTGACCGACCTCGTCACCCCCGCGCTCGTCGACGCGACGGTCGCGGTCATGGGCGGTGCCTACCCCGACATCGCCAAGCAGCACGAATCGATCAAGCGGGTCGTGCAGCGCGAGGAGGAGCGCTTCCGCTCCACCCTCACACGTGGGGTGGAGATGCTCGACAAGATCGTCGAGCGCGGCGACGTCGCCGGAGACGACGCCTTCTTCCTCCACGACACGCTGGGTTTCCCTATCGACCTGACCCGCGAGATCGCCGAGGAGCGCGGCCGCACGGTCGACGTCGCCGGGTTCACCGCGAACATGCAGGAGCAGCGGACCCGGGCACGCGACGCGATCAAGGCCGAGGGCGGCAAGGTCGGCGCGCCGGTCGAGCTGTACCGCGAGCTGCTCGACGACAACGGCACGACCGAGTTCACCGGTCGACAGGAGTTCGTCACCGAGGGATCGAAGGTGCTCGCACTCGTCGGCCGCCCGGCAACGAGATCAGAACACGGCAAGAGCGATGCGGCCGAGCGACTCGGACGGGCGGGGGAGGGATCGGAGGTCGACGTGTTCCTCGACCGGACCCCGTTCTACGCCGAATCGGGCGGCCAGGTCGGCGACACCGGCACCATCGAGACCGCCGACGGTTCGGCGCGCCTGGCGGTGCTCGACACGCAGTACGCGCTCCCGGGTGTGCTCGTGTTGCACCGGTGCCGCGTGGAGCAGGGCGAGATCGCCGAGACCGACCAGGTCGTCGCCCGGATCGACGGTGAGCGCCGCGACCGCATCCGGCGCAACCACACCGCGACGCACGTGCTGCACTGGGCGCTGCGCGAGGTGCTCGGCGCGCACGTGAAGCAGGCGGGGTCGCACGTCGGCCCCGACCGCATGCGCTTCGACTTCTCCCACTTCGAGGCCGTCACCCCCGCGGAGCTCGACCGGGTCGAGCAGCTCGCCAACGAGGAGATCATCACCGACGCGCCGGTGCGCCACTACGAGACCTCGAAGGAGCACGCGGCCGAGCTCGGCGCCATCGCGTTCTTCGGCGACAAATACGGCGATGTCGTGCGTGTGCTCGAGGCGGGGGAGCACTCGATCGAGCTGTGCGGTGGCACCCATGTGCACGCGCTCGGCTTCATCGGTCCCGTGAAGATCGTGAGCGAGGGGTCGATCGGGTCGAACCTGCGTCGCATCGAGGCGGTCACGGGCGACGCCGCGCTGGCGCGGATCCACGACGAAGAGGTGCAGCTCCGCCACGCGGCCGAGCTGTTGCACGTCGGGCCCACCGAGATCTCCGACCGCGTCGAGAAGCTGCTCGCGCAGGTGAAGGACCTCCAGACCGAGCTCGACACGGCCCGCGCCCGCCAGGCGGGGGCCGAGGCCGGCGACATTGCCGCGGCTGCGATCGACGGGGTGGTCGCGCAGCGTCGCGACGGCCTCGAGAACGAGGATCTCCGACGTCTCGCGATCGCGACGCGCGACGCGCTCGGGTCGGGTGTCGTCGTGCTCGCGGGGGCCGGTGCCGACGGCACGAAGTGCGCGATCGTGGTGGCGGTGTCGAAGGATCTCGTGGAGAAGGGCGCGTCGGCGGCCGAGATCGCGAAGCCGGCGGCGAAGATCCTGCAGGGCGGAACCGGCAAGGATCCGAACCTCGCGGTCGGCGGCGGGAAGAACCCTGCCGGGGTCGACGAAGCCGTCTCGGTGGCACGGAAGTTGGCGGAGGAGGCCGTAGGCTCGATCGGATGAGCCGAGGGACCCGATGACCCGCATCTTGGGCGTCGACCTCGGTTCCCGCCGGATCGGGCTCGCGCTCTCCGACCCCCTCGGCATCACCGCCAGTCCCCTCCGGGTGCTCGAACGGGGGGCCGACCACGGCGCCGATCACCGCGCCATCGTCGCCGCCGCCCGCGAGGCCGATGCCCGGTGCATCGTCGTGGGTCTGCCGCGCGCGCTGTCAGGCAAAGTGGGCCCCGCGGAGCGGGCAACGCGGGTCGAGGTCGACGAGCTGGCGGCGGTCGCCGGACCCGACCTGCCGGTCGAGACCTACGACGAGCGGTTCACGACCGTGATCGCCCAGCGATCGCTGATCGACGCCAAGGTCCGGCGCAAGGACCGCAAGCAGGTCGTCGACAAGGTCGCAGCCGCCGTCATGCTCCAGGGCTACCTCGAGGCCCGACAGTGAGCACGAGCGAAGTGGAGCCGCCGGAAACTCCGCGTGGGACGCAAACGGGTGAGCGATCGAGGCGGCGCAGCGGAGCGAACCATGAAGCCGGTGAGCGATCGAGGCGGCGCAGCGGAGCGAGCAGAGAGGGCGGAGCGAGGCGAACTCTCCGTCGGGACGGGAGGAAGGTCGTCGGCGTCGTCGCGGTGCTGGTGGCGCTCTTGCTCGTGCCGCTGCTCGCAGCGGGTGCCTGGGTGTACCTGCAGCTCAACCCGCGCGGCGGGCCCGGCGAGCGGGTGGTGGTGAACGTGCAACCGGGGTCAGGGACCAGCCAGATCGGCGACGAGCTCGCACGCGCGGGTGTGATCGGTTCCGGGCTCGTGTTCCGGCTCTGGGAACGCGACGCGCAGTTCACCGCCGGCGTGTACGAGCTGAACAAGAACATGGGCGTGAACAACGCGGCCGCGGCGATGCGGTCGGGACCCCGCAACGCGCCACAGGTGGGAGTGCTCCCGGGACTCACCCTCGACGAGGTCGGTGATCGCGTGGCCGGGATCAAGCGCTTCACCAAGGCGCGGTTCTTGCAGGTCGCGACCGACGGCAGTGTGCGGTCGGCGTTCCAACCGGCCGCGACGAACACACTCGAGGGTCTGCTCTGGCCCGACTCGTACCCGGTGCGGGCCGACCAGACCGAGGCCGGCCTGACCGCCGCCATGGCCGCGGCGTTCGACGACCACGCGACCCGCCTCGGGCTCGTTGACGCGGCCAACGCGCTCGGCAGCACGCCCTACGAGGTGGTGATCGTCGCGTCGTTGGTGCAACGCGAGGCCAAGCTCGACGAGGACCGGCCCCTGATCGCAGCGGTGATCTACAACCGGCTGAAGCAGGGCATGCCCCTGCAGATCGACGCGACGACGCAGTACGCCCAGAAGACGGGCAACTCCGCCTACGACACCTACAAGATCCCCGCGCTCCCGCCCACACCCATCTCCACCGTGAGCAAGAGCTCGCTGCGCGCCGCGATGGCGCCGGCCGACGTCTCGTACCTCTACTACGTGCTCTCCGACGCGAACGGCAAGCACGCGTTCGCCGAGACGTACGAGGAGCACCTGAAGAACGTCGAGGCGGCCCGGGCCAAGGGGTTGCTGTGAGCGGCGCCGGGTCGTCGCGGGAGGTGAGCGCGCGGACGGTC
>JBBQMI010000296.1:0-3730 GCA_038328825.1 Acidimicrobiia bacterium
GATCGTGCGTCCGGTGAGCGACGAGACCGCGAACGACGACGTGCCTGGTGGCGCCGTGTTCTGGATCGGCGCCGGGCTCGGCATCGGGATCATGGCGTTCGGCCTCCGGGGCCTCTTCATGAACTCGCGAGCGACGCAACCGTTCGAGTTCGCGAAGTGGTTCGTCGGCGGCGACATCCTCCACGATCTCCTGATCGCCCCGGTGGTCGCGCTCGTGGGCTTCGGCGTCGGCCGGATCCTTCCCCGGCCGTGGCGGGCTCCCGTGCAGGCGGGCCTGTTCGCCACCGCCATCATGCTCGCGGTCGGCTGGGCGCCGATGCGCGGCTACGGGCGCGTCACCGCGCCTGGGAACGAGACCGTGCAACCCCTCGATTACTCGACCGCGATGCTCACGGTGATCGCGATCACCTGGTTGATCGTCGCCGTCTGGCTCGGTGTCATCGCGGTGCGGCGATGGTCCGCGCGAACGCGGCCGCGATCTCGCGCCCTCGAACCGTTGGATCCGTCGCACTGATCCCACTCAGGTCGACCACAGTGGCGCCGGCATCCGCAGCGATCCGCTCCACCGCGGCGTTCAACTGCACCACGACCTCAGGAGCACCCGCGTCGGGCAACACCGACGCGATCAGCACCCGGGTGGTCGTCCCGTCGCGCAGGCGGCGCACGACGGCATCGAGATCGGCTTCGAACACCGCTGGATCGGTGCCGCGCTCGGCATCGTCGGTGACGGTGATGGTCACGAGATCCGGCTGCAACTCCCGCGCCGGTTCGACCTGGCGGCGACGTACGTCGCTGATCCCTTCTCTGCGGTCCGCGAGGTTCACGAACTCGGTCGTGATGGGGAGCCGGGTGCGGAACAACACCTGCGGCCATGCCGTCAGGAGGCCGCTCCGGCCTCCGTACGCATCGTCGCCGCCGAGCGAGACGTAGAGCGAACCACGACCCTGCTCCGGCGTCGCCGAGTTCGCTTCCTTCCGGTCAGTGCAGCTCGCGAGCGTGCCTGAGAGCGCGACGGCGACGAGCAGGACGACCGATCGGCGCGCCTTCATCCGTCGCCCATGGCCTGGCGCGCCGGCAGACGAGCCGCGCGCTGTGCGGGGAGCGTTCCCGCCACCAGCGCGAGGAGGCCGGAGCCGAAGATCCCGGCGCCGACGATGACGACCGGCAGGCCGATGTGCACGCCGGTCAGGCCCTGGCCGCTGAGGTAGTTGTTCACCACGAGTCCCACCAGACGCGCGAGCACGTAGCCGAACGCGGTGCCGGCGACACCACCGGCGATGCCGAGGAGTCCGGCTTCTACGAGGAACACGCGCCGGACATCGCGATCGCGGGCGCCGATGGCCTTGAGCACCCCGATCTCCCGTCGGCGCTCGCGGACCGCCGCGAGCATGGCGTTCGCGATCCCCAACGCGGCGATGCCCAACGCGATCAGCCCGATCGCGGTGAGCACGATCTCGACCACCTGGCTGTAGCGCCGGACCGAAGCGATCAGGCTCTCGGGCGCGCTCGACGAGAACCCGATCCGGGTGATCGCCGCCCGCACCGGACCGACGCTGTCGAAGCCGTTGGTGACGACGAAGAGGCCGCTGTAGGGCGAATCGCCGGTCAGCTCCTGCGCGAAGCGTTGTGCTTCGCGGTCGAGCCCGACGTCGCTCGCCGCGGTCCACGCGCGTGCCGCCCGGACCTGCTCGAAGGAGCCGATGAACTCGCCCGGGGCACCCTGAGCCGCAACCACCGCGACGATGGTGCTCCTCGTCCAGCGCCCACGGATGGTCGACGTGCCGGCACTGGCGAACAGTCGGGGTGCGCCGAACTCCACCTCACTTCCGAGCACCGCGTTCGCGTCGGTGCTGCGCAAGCCGACGGCACGCAGGTAGGCGTCGGTCACCGCGACCTCGTGGCGCGACCGGGGCACTGGAAGCCGACCCGCGAGCACCGTCACCGGCAGCTCACCGGCGCGTTGCAGATCGACCCCGGTGAAGGTGCCCTGGAACGGCTCGACCTGGGCGACCGCGCGCCGGCTCGGGTCGTTGAGCTTCGGCGGTGGTGGTGCGACCACGTACACACTCGAGCTCACCAGGGCCACGACCGACTTCACCCCTCGCAACCCGGCGATCCGCCTTCGCGCGGCTTCGTCGATCGGGCGGGGATCGCCGATCTTCGCGCTGTCGCTGTCGAGCTGACCGAAGTCGGGGGTACTGGGCAGGACCTGGATGCCGGTGAGCGGTCCACCCTTCGAGACCGCGGCGAAGACGCGGCTGCGCGCCGCACCGACCGCGATGAGGAGTGACGTGAGCAACGCGGCAGCGAGCGCAACCGCGGCGACCGTGAGCACCGCGCGGCCGAAGCGGCGCCGGATGCTCCGGACGGCCATGACGAAACTGTCGGCCCAGGTCACGGGCGGAGCCCACCGCGGTCGAGGACGAGCGTGCGATCCCACCGGGCGGCCACGTTGCGGTCGTGGGTCGCGACCACCAGGGTGCACCCGTGACCGTCGGCTGATGCTGCGAGGAGGTCGAGGACGAGCGCCGACGACTCGTCGTCGAGGTTGCCGGTCGGTTCGTCGGCGAGGAGCAGCCGGGGCGAGTTCGCGAGCGCCCGGGCGATGGCCACCCGCTGGCTCTCACCACCGCTCAACGCCGACGGGAGATGGTCCGCGCGCGCCGCGAGCCCCACCGCCTCGAGCAGGGACCGGGCCCGACGCGCCCGTTCGCGACGCGGCACGGATGCGACCGCCATCGCCAGCTCGACGTTCTCGAGCGCGGTCAAGCTGCCCAGCAGGCCGAAGTGCTGGAACACGAAGCCGACGGTGCTGCGCCGATAGTCGGCGAGGGAGTCGCCGTCGAGCGTGGCGAGATCGGCCGACCCGACGCGCACCGATCCCTGCTGGAGTCCTTCGAGGCCACCGAGCAGCGCCAGCAGGGTCGTCTTGCCCGCACCGGACCGCCCGGTGAGTGCGATCCGCTCGCCCGCGGCGATGTCGAGATCCAGGGATTCGAGGACCACCACGTCGGTCCCGCCGGCCCGCTGATAGCCGTGGTGAAGGGCTCGCGCCGCGATCGCGACCCCGGAAGCGGAGGGGGTTCCGGTGATCTCCGTCGCCAACCCGCCGGTCATCGGCCGACGGTACCGGCGCCCGGACTCGTATGGAGGTCGGGCTCGACCATGAAGGCAGAGAAGAAGCGAAGTGGGCGGACACCTGCCGCGGAACAAACACCGGTGAGCGTTCGAGCCCACGGAGCGGATTCGACCATCGAGGCAGAGAAGGAGCGGAGTGGGCGGACACCTGCCGCGGAACGAACACCGGTGAGCGTTCGAGCCCACGGAGCGGATTCGACCATTGAGGCGCTCAGGCGTTGGCGCGGTGGTGCCAACGCAGGTGGCGGGCATGACCCTCGACCGGTTCGTGTCCGCCCACGAACATGACCGCGACGACGAAGCCGAGCGCCGCGAGGCCGGCGTCGACGCGAAACGCGAGGCTGATCCCGTCGGCGAGGTTCGACGCCGACGCCACGATCGCGGTGTTGAGCCCGAGGCCGACCGCGCCGCCGGCGATCTGGCACATGTAGACGATCCCACCGGCGAGGCTGGAGCGCGACGGATCGAGCGCAGTGACGGCCGATGTGGTGATCGACGAGTAGAAGAGCCCCACCCCGACACCGAGGACGACCATCCCGGCGACGAGCGATCCGTAGCTCGAGCCCGTCTCGATGAACGACAGCATGAGGAT
>JBBQMI010000297.1:0-3729 GCA_038328825.1 Acidimicrobiia bacterium
AGAGCAACTCCGCGGCCCCCCCGAACCCGGGACCACCGAGGAGCGACTCGCCGTCGGTGACCACCGCGACGCCGTCGCACCAGCGGAGCCGGCGATCCGAGCGGGCGTCGATGTTCGTGGGCCCGGTCTCGTCGTCGGCCAGCACCACACCGCCGGCACCCGCCGCGAGCCGGACCAGCTCCTGGGCGAGCCCGAGGAGCGACGCCGGACGGGTGGTCGCGAACAGGAGCCGCCCGCCGCGTCGGGCGACGTCGGCGACTCGGTCGAACGCGGTCGCGGCGCACGCGAGCGTACGGTCGGGATCGACCGACACCGCCGCGGCGAGGTCGGGCGAGCCGAGATCGGGGCCCCATCCCTCGGCGATCGCGACCATGACCTCGTCGAGCGCGAGACCGACGAACGGCTCGAGCTCGTAGAGCGCGGCGGGTTCACCGCGCACGACCCGGCGCGCGGTCATGAGGACCTCGGTCCGACCGACCCGCTGGCGTCCGCTCAGCCGCGAGTCGAGGAGCTGTTTGCGGACCGTGGGCTCGCGGCGGGTTGCCACCGCCACGGGCGCGTCGACGGACGCGAGCTTCGGCGGACGACGGGTCGCGGGACGACGGGTCACGCGTCGAGCTCGGACGAGCGCTGCGCGGCCGCGGCCACCGCATCCATGAACGCGGCCCGCAAGCCCCGATCCTCGAGCACCCGGAGTCCGAACGCGGTCGTTCCACCCGGTGACGTGACCGCGGCCCGCAACTCCTCGGGTCCCTCGCCGCTCTCGGCCAGCATGCGGGCCGACCCCGTGAGGGTCCGCACGACGAGATCGGTCGCCGTCGGGCGCGGGAGTCCAACGAGCACGCCCGCTTCGATGAGCGCCTCGGCGACGAGGAACACGTAGGCGGGCCCGGAGCCCGACAGCCCGGTCACGGCGTCGAGCTGGCTCTCGGGGACGCGTACGACCGTCCCGACGGCGTCGAGGAGGCGTTCGGCGTCGTCGAGATGGCCTTCGGTCGCGTGCTGACCGGGCGCGATCGCGGCGACGCCCTCCCGTACGAGCGCGGCGGTGTTCGGCATCGCCCGCACCACCGGACGGCCGGGAACCGCGGCTTCGAGCGTGGCGATCGTGACCCCCGCCGCGATCGAGACGACGAGCGCGTCGGCGGGGAGGGTGTCGTGCACGCCCCGCAGCACCGCGGCGACGTCGCCCGGCTTCACCGCCACGATCACGACCTCGGCGTCGGTCGCGGCCCACGCCGCGCTCGGCACCACCCTCACACCGGGGAAGCGCTGCTCGAGCACCTGGCGCCGGTCGGGTTGCACCTCGGCCACGGCGAGCTCCGACGCGTCGTGACCCGAGTCGAGCAGCCCGGTGAGGAGCGCCTCGGCCATCCGACCACCACCGAGGAGCGACACGCGCGCCATGTCAGGAAGCTCCGTCGGCTGTCTGCATCACAGGAGCCGAGGGTATCCCGGACGCGAGACGGGCCCGAGGAACCTTCGGACTCGTTCCGTACTTCCCCGAACGGAACGGGTCTTCCTGCACCTCGGGCCTCGCCTCTGTGCCACCCGTCGGCGGCGATCGCAACGTAGGCGTTTCCGACCCCTTCGCGCAACCCCCGGATCTCGGGGTGGACCCCTCGATCCGGGCGGCTACCGGCGTGGGTATGCGAGCTTCACCGCGGGCTGGAACCACATCTCGACGAGCTCGTAGAGGACGCCGATGATGCGGTCGAGCTCCTGCTCGGTGAGGTGCTCGAGCGCGAGGCGTCCGATCAGGTAGATGTCGCCGTCGGGGCCGAGCGAGAAGCGCGCGCCGTACATCGTGTGGTTGCGGCGGAGCAGCCACCCGTAGAGCTCGGCGGTCGCATCGGGCGGCGAGGGGAGGAAGTAGAGCTCATAGCGCAGCGTGCGCTCGTGGAGGTCGAAGTAGATGGTCGCGGCGTCGCGGCCGTCGCAGCCGAACCGCACGTACCAGCGGCGCAGCTCCGGGTCGTACTCGACGTGTTGGATCGCCGGCTCCTCGCGGACGGGACCCCAGAGGTGGCGGTCGATCAGCGCGTGTGCCTCGTCGATCCCCGTCACGGGCTCCACGTCAACCGCCCGATGTCGTCGAGACCGATGTCGTGGAGGCCGGCGTCATCGGCAGATGACGAGCTCACGCTCGAGGAGGTCGGCGTACAGCCTTCGCAGGCGGGCGGCTGCGATGCTCCACGCGTACCGGCGCGACCGCATCTCCGCCCGCGCACCCATCTCGGCCGCGAGCGCGGGATCCGCGAGCAGGCGGGCGATGGGCTCGGCGTAGTCGGCGGGCACCCGGCTGTCGATGAGGAAGCCGGTGACGCCGTCGTCGACGAGCGACCGCAGGCCGCCGACGTTCGCGGCCACGACCGGGGTGCCGCAGGCAGCCGCCTCGAGAGCGACGAGACCGAACGACTCGGTGCGCGACGGCACGAGGCACACGTCGGCGGCGCGGTAGTAGTCGGACAGGCGATCGTGGGGTTGCGGCGGGACGAACCGCACCCGGTCGGCAACGCCTTCCGCCCGCGCGAGCTCGTGGAGCCGCTCCAGCTCGCCGAGGCCCTCGGGCCCGCTCGGGCCGCCGACGACCACGAGGGTGGCGCGCGGATCGCCGAGCTCGGCAAGGCACGAGATCGCGAGACGCAGACCCTTGAGGGGCTGGATGCGCCCGATGAAGAGGAGCAGGGGTCCGTCGCTCAAGCCCAGCGCGCGCCGGCTCGCGACCCGTGACCCCGCGGGCCCGGGAGAGAACCGTTCGTGGTCGACGCCGGGCGGGACGATCTCGATCCGCTCACCGGGCGCGCCGTAGTGGGCGATCAGTTGGTCGCGCTCCTCGGCGGTCGACGCGAGGACGAGGTCGGAGCACGCGATCACGTCGTGTTCGACCTTGGTGCGTTCGAGCGGGTCGTCGTCGATCCCCGCTTCCGCCTTCACCCGGGCGAGGGTGTGGAACGTCGCCACGAGCGGGCGGTCGAGCGCGTGCTTGAGCTGGTGGCCCACCGCGCCGGAGATCCAGTAGTTCGCGTGGAGCACGCCGTAGTCGACATCGTCGGCTTGGATGTGGTCGAGCACCGCAGCGGTGAGGTCGTCGGTGAGACCGAGGAGCTCGTGCTTGGGGAGCTCCCGGGGGGCACCCACCGCGAGGTGCACGACCCGGAAGCCGGGCTCCACCTCGACGACCGGCGCGAGATCGGGGTGCTCGGCGCGGGTCACCACATCGCACGCGACGCCGGCGCGCGCGAGCGCAGAGGCGAGGGCGCGCACGTACACGTTCATCCCGCCGCCGTCGCCGGTGCCGGGCTGGGCGAGTGGCGACGTGTGCACACTGAGCAGGGCGACGCGCCGATCGGTCATACCGCCGTCCGCGGTTCGTCGGCCGACTCGGGGGAAGCGAACGGTTCGACGGGCTCGACGGTTTCGGAAGCCTCGCGTTGGAACGACCGGTATATCTCGACCAGCGCCTGCTTCTGGCGCTCGGTGATCGACGGGTCACGTCCGATCTCACCGACGAGATCGGGTTCGTCGGGGTGGTCGTCGAGGATGCCCGCGCGCACGTAGAGCGTCTCGGCCGAGATGTGCAGCCCCCGTGCGATGGCCTGCAGGATCTCGGCGCTCGGCTTGCGGAGTCCCCGTTCGATCTGACTCAGGTACGGGTTGGAGATCCCGGCCAGCTCGCTGAGCTTGCGCAACGACAAGCGCGCGTTGCGGCGTTGGTCGCGGATGAAA
>JBBQMI010000298.1:0-3723 GCA_038328825.1 Acidimicrobiia bacterium
TGCGCGGGGTTCAGTGCCGCGAGCGCGTCCTGGAACACCATCGCGACGCGATTGCCGCGGATCTTCTGGAGCTCCTTCTCGTCGAGCGTGCGCAGGTCCTGCCCCTCGAACACGACGCGACCCGAGACCTGGGCCCGGCCCGGCAGCAGTCCGAGCACCGCCATCGAGGTGACGGTCTTGCCCGAGCCCGACTCCCCCACGATCCCGAGGGTCTCGCCGGGCATCACCGAGAACGACACGTCGTCGACGGCATGCAGCAAGCCGTCGTCGGTGGGGAACGTGACCGAGAGCTGCTCGACCGACAGCAGCGGCTCGCCGGCCATCAGTTCTTGCCCGACTGGGGATCGAAGGCGTCGCGCAGGCCGTCGCCGAGGAAGTTCACCGCGAGCACGGTGATGAGAATCGCCATGCCCGGGAAGTAGAGGAGGTACGCCTTGTTGGTCCCGACGTATCCCTCGGCGTCGGAGAGCATCTTGCCCCACGACGTGTTCGGTGGTTGCACACCGAAACCGAGGAACGACAGCGTCGATTCGGTGATGATCGCGCCGGCAACGGCGAGCGTCGCGTCGACCATGATCGGGCCGATCGTGTTCGGGATCAGGTGCCGCGTGATGATCCGGAACGGCGACGCGCCCGCGGCACGCGCCGCTTCCACGTACTCCTTCTCCTTGAGGGAGAGGACCTGTCCGCGCACGACGCGGGCGATGTACATCCAGAAGATGCCGGCGAGCACGAGGATGATCGTGATGTTGCTCTGGCCGAAGTACTGGAGCGCGAGCGCGAGGATGGCGATGTCGGGCACGATGAGGAACAGGTCGGTGAAGCGCATCAAGGCCTGATCGGTGGCCTTGCCGAAGAAGCCGGCAACGGCACCGACGCTCGCGCCGACAACAGTCGACAACAACGCGACCGTGATCCCGATCTCGAGCGAGATCTGTCCCGCGAAGAGCAGGCGGCTCAGCTGGTCGCGCCCGAGCTCGTCGGTGCCGAACCAGTGGGTGCCGTTCGGACCCACCGGCCCCAGCAGGAGGTCCTGCGCGTTGCGATCGTAGGGCGCGATCCAACTCGCGCCGAAGCAGATCACGATCATGAACAGGAGCACGAAGATCGACGCCACCGCGACCCGGTGCCGGAAGAAGCGCCGACGGAACAGCTGCCACTGTGATCGCGCGACCGGGCCGTCGCCGCCGCCTCCGGTCAGCTCGACGCCCGCTCGGGCACTGAGCCCCGTCGGGCCGACGCCGGTCGTGTCCGTACGGCCGGCGAGCTTCGAATCCGAGCGCCGCATCTCGTCGTCGGGGATCACGACGTCTCTCCCGTGGTCATGACAGGCGCACCCTGGGATCGAGCACGCCGTAGAGCACGTCGGCGAGCAGGTTGAACGTGACGATGAAGATCGCGGTCACCACGGTCCACGCCACGAGGACGGTCGCATCGCCCGCGAGCAACGAGTCGTAGAAGAGACGCCCCATCCCGGGGATCGAGAAGATGGTCTCGGTGATGATCACGCCTCCGAACAACACGCCGATGTCGAGCGCCATGACCGTGACCAACGGGATCAGTGCGTTGCGCAGCCCGTGCTTCACGATCACCTGGCGGCGCGGCACACCCTTGGCCCGTGCGGTGCGGATGTAGTCGCTCTGCAACACGTCGAGCATCGAGGCCCGCTGGAACCGGCTCCATCCCGCGATGATCTGCACCGTGAGCGTGAGCACCGGGAGCGCGAGGTGACGGAAGTAGTCGAGGTTCAGCCCGGTCTGGTCGCCGGTGTGCAGCCCGACGAACGAGAAGATCGGCTGTTGCAGGTCGAACCACTGGACGGGCTGCACCGCGAGCAGCTCGATTGCGATCAGACCGAACCAGAACGGGGGCAACGCGAGGCCGACGAACGAGAGGCCGGTGAACGTGTAGTCGAGTGGTGAGTACTGCTTCACCGCGGAGTACACGCCGACGGAGATCGCCACGATCGCCGACAACAGGATCCCCCAGAAGATGAGCTGCACCGTGTACCAGAGGGCGCGCCGGATCATGGCGAACACGTCTTCGCGGGTGCGTTCGCTCTGGCCCCAGTCACCGCGCACGAAGTCGCCGAGCCAGTCCTTGTACTGGACCCCCACCGGCTTGTCGAGGCCGAGGCGTTCCTTCTCGCGGGCGACCGCGGCGGAATCGGCTCGACCCGAGCGCAGCTTCGCGGTCGGATCGAACGTCGCCCGCACGAACACGAACAGCAGGAACGAAGCGATGAGCACGATCGGGATCGTGTAGAGGATCCTGCGCCCGAGGAAGTTCAGCACCGCGAAGTCGTGCCCGGCGCTCGCGACCGCGCCGGACTCGTCGCTAGCCCTGGAGCTGCCAAGTGTTCATGTTCCAGAACATCGACATGATCGGGTTGTCGCTCAGGTTGCCCGAGATCTTGTTGCTCCAGATCGCGATGTTGGGCAGCGGGTCGAGCGGGAGCGACACCTGGTTCTCCGCCATCATCTGGTCAGCCTGGATCTGGCTCTGGTTCCGCAGCGCGTCGTCACTGCTCTGGTCGACGGTCTTCAGCAGCGGGTCGAGGGCGGCGATGCTGGTCCGGGTGTAGTTCTGGCCGGAGTTGTCGTTGGCCTTCGCCGGGATGTTCGACGAGCACATGATCACGCAGAGACCGGGGTCGAGGTTCGTGTTCGTCTGCGCGTAGAGCGAGAGCTGGTAGTTGCCCTTCACGAGCGTGGTGCCGAACAGCTGGTCGGCGCTCTGGTTCTTGATCTTCAGCTCGATCCCGGCCGTCTTGAGCTGCTCCTGGATGATCTGCTCGGTGAGCTCCCGCCGCTGGTTGTCGGCGGTGGTGATGACCGTGAGGCTCAGCTTCTTGCCGCCCTTGGCGTAGATGCCGTCGCTGCCCTTGGCCCACCCGTCGCCCGTGAGCAGCTGGTCGACCTTCTGGAGGTTCAGCGAATAGCCGGCCCAGGCCTGCTGGTCACCGAACTCGGAGGTGATCGGCGGGTTGAGGCTCTGGCTCGCCTTCGTGACCCCGAGGTCGCCGAAGAGGCGCGCCACGATGGCGTCGCGGTCGATCGCGTAGGCGATCGCCTGACGCACGGGGACCGAGTTCAACGGCGCCTTGGCGTTGTTCATCCACAGCGCCTCGATGCTGCCGGTGTCGGCGGTGTACACCGCTTTCGCGTTCGGCAGGCCCTTCTTGATCGCGTCGACTGCGTCGAGCTGGGGTTGTGGGTAGATCCCCAGCACCTCACCGGTCTGGAACGCCTTGAACTGCGCGGCGGTGTCGGGGATGAACTTGAAGATGACCTTCGAGATCTTCGGCTTCTCGCCCCAGTACTTGTCGTTGGGGATGAGCGTCACGTCGACGCCGCGGTTCCAGCTCTCGATCTTCCACGGGCCACCCGACCACTTGTATCCGTTCTTCGTCGCCCCGTCGCGGTTCTTGCCCGCGAGGAGGTGGCTCGGCCAGATGCCGTAGTCGGTGCCGAACAGCGACCGCCACGGACCGAACGACTCGTCGGGCTTGAACGTGACGACTGCGGTCGCAGGATCGGTGTCGTCGACGGTCGCGATGTTCTCGTAGCCGGTCTTGCTGTAGACGTCCTTGCCCTTGGCGATCTGCTCCCACGTGTACTTGAAGTCACTCGAGGTGATCGGCGTGCCGTCGGACCAGACCGCGGCGGGGTTGATCTTGTACGTCACGACCTGCGGGGGCCCGGGGGTGACGGTGGGCTCACC
>JBBQMI010000299.1:0-3710 GCA_038328825.1 Acidimicrobiia bacterium
CGGTGCTGCGCCTCACTCTCGACGACCGGCTCAAGGCGCGCGACGGCCGC
The DNA here is from genome assembly GCA_038328825.1 of Acidimicrobiia bacterium. GTDB lineage: Bacteria > Actinomycetota > Acidimicrobiia > IMCC26256 > JANYLB01 > JANYLB01. The sequence goes on from JBBQMI010000299.1 coordinate 51, forward strand.
ATGTACTGGGCCGGGCGCGACGCGCCGGCACCCGAGGTCGGGCTCCGGACGGGTTCGTCGATTGAGTACCGGCTCGTCGGTCGCGACGGCACGCTCATCGGCACGGCCGACGACTCACGGGTGTTCCAGGTCGCGCACCCCGGCGCGATCTACCTCCACCGGGGTCAGCAGTGGCGGGTGGAGCGGCTCGACATCGACGGGCACGAAGCGGTGCTCGTCGAAGCCGACGACACCGACGAGTACACGCAGGCGCGCACCGAGATCGACATCTCGATCGTCGGCGAGGATCACGACGTCCCCCTCGGTGGGGGGACCGGTCACCTCGGTACCGTGGAGGTCACCCATCGAGTCGTCGCGTACCAGCGGAAGCGGATCGCGAACAACGAGGTGCTCGAGGTCGTGCCGCTCGACCTTCCCCCACGAACGCTGTCGACGCGCGCGTGCTGGTACACCGTGCCGAACGCGACGCTCGAAGCTGCAGGTGTCGAGCCGGCCCAGCTCCTCGGCACCGTGCACGCGGCCGAACACGGGCTGATCGGGCTGCTCCCCCTCTTCGCGATCTGCGACCGATGGGACGTCGGCGGAGTGTCGATGGCCGAGCATCCCGCCACGGGTCAGCCGACGATCTTCGTCTACGACGGGTTCCCGGGCGGCGCGGGGATCGCCGAGCTCGCGTTCTCGGAGGTGCACCGCCACGTCGTCGCGACGCGTGACCTCGTGGCCGCCTGCCCGTGTGACGACGGCTGCCCCTCGTGCGTCCAGTCACCCAAGTGCGGGAACTGGAACGAGTATCTCGACAAGGACGGAGCGGTGCGTCTGCTCAAGATCCTCTCCGAATCGTCCGTCACTTGACCCGAAGGACGTTCGGGAAGGAACAGCGCATGCGTGCGAACGATCGGTCCACCGGTTCCCGGTCCGTCAGGCTTGTGATCGGAGGAGTCGTCCTCGCGGTCCTCGCGGGCGTCGGCCTCGCGGGATGCGGCAGCGACTCGAAGTCTTCCGACTCGTCGAGCTCCACCACCACGACCAAGGGAGGAGGCGACGAGCAGGTGTTCACGCAGACGAGCGGTTCGCTCTCGGTCACGAGCGGCGAGACGTTCGTGATCGCCCTCGACTCCAACCCGTCGACCGGTTTCGTCTGGACCGTGACGCAGGCGCCCGACGCGGCGGTCGTGGCCCTCGAAGACCAGACCTACGTGAAGTCCGACAGCACCGCCATCGGCGCGCCCGGGACCGAGCGGTTCATGTTCAAGGCGGTGGCGCCGGGCTCGACGACCATCGGCTTGAAGTACGCGCGTCCGAGCGACCCCAACTCGCCGGACAACACGAACACGACCTACACGGTCACGGTCCAGTAGCAGAGCCGCACGGTCCGAACGCACAGCTGAAGTCGACCTCAGCGCGGGCCCGGGCGCGCGCGGGGCGCGGGAGCGACGCTGCGACCGGACCGTCGACCTCCACGACGACCTCGGCCGCGAGGCCGATGCACTCGCACGACACCAACCGGGCGCCGTGCGCAGCGGCGATGGCCTCCGCCTGCTCCCGCGCGTCGAACGCACCCAGGGCCAGCGAGTCGGCCGCGGCGAGCGCAGCCGCGTCGGCGGCCGTCTCGGCGCGGGCCCGGGCGGTGAGCGCACCGCCGAGGCGGCCGGCCGACATCACCAGAACACACGCCATCGCGATCACCGCCACGAAGAGCACGGTCATCGAGCCTCGCTCACGCGCCTCGGATCTCAACGTTCGACCCGCATCACCGCGTGAGCCCGCAGATCGGGATCGGGGAAGAGCGGCCCGACGAGCGGCAGATCGGTGACGAGGTGAAGGCTGACGTCGACCGTGATGGGCTCACCCACTTCGGGTCGCGCACCGACCGAGATCCGAGCGTCGGGCAACACCCGCCGGGCCGCGGCCCGTGCCGTTCCGGCGTCGGGATCGACGCTCGCGACCCGTACCGCTTCCCGCGCCGCGTGCTCGACCGCGAGTTGGCCACGGACGACGAGCGCCACCTGGATCAGCGCCATCACCGCGAGCACCAGCAACGGCGTGAGCAGTGCGAACTCGACGGTCGACTGACCGCCCTCCGACCCCCGTCGGTCGGCTCGGGCCCGGCACCACGGTACGGATCGGAGCGTCGACCCCATCACCGCTACGGCAGGACCTTGCCGATGACCTCGTCGAACAACTTGCCGACGGCGTGCGACTTCGTCGCCCAGGTGATCAACAGGGTCGCCAGCGCGGCGGCACCGAGGATGACGAGGGCGTACTCGGCGGTGGTCTGACCGGCCTCCTCACGGACGCGGTGGGTGACTCGGGACAGGGTTCGGAACATTCGTCGGATCACGGAATCGCTTCCTCCTGCTTCGTGGTGGTGCACACGGACGGTGGTGGTGCGGGGGAAGTTCGGGTTCAGCCCGCGAGTCGTTCGGCGATCGTCGGGACGACGGTCAGGATCCCGAACGCGGGGAGCACGAGGAACACCAGCGGGAACAACAGGCGCACGGGAACGGTGCGCGCCCGCGCCTCGGCGCGGCGGCGGACATCGGCGCGCGCCGACGCCCCGAGTCGCTGCAACGATTCGAGGACCGGGGCACCGAGGCGATCGGCCGCGAGCAGCGCGTCGGTGAGCCCGCGGAGCTCGTCGTGGGCGCGGGCGAGCTCGTCGAGGGCCCGATCGAAGTCGGCCCCCAATCGGCAGGCACGGACGATGCCGTGGAACCGGCTGCGCAGCTCGGGTGGGGACCACCGTGCCGCGACCTCGACCGCGAGGTATGGCGTGTACCCCGCACCGACCGCGACCGCGAGGAGGTCGATTGCCACCGGCAGCTCCACCTCGAGCGCGGCGCCTGCCCGCATGGCGGCGCGGCGGGCGGCCCACGCGACCGGGAACCGGGTCAGCCAGGGTGGGAGCGGCCGACGCGACGCGTGCCGGGTGACCGTGGCCGGCATGAGGCCGGCCACACGATCGCGCCCCGACCGTGTCTGCGCCCGGTACACCCACGGCGCCGCGGCCAGGCACCCCCAGGCGACGGCGAGCAACATCGGCATCGGCATCATGCGCTGAACCGCAGAAGTCGGCGCATCCAGAGCGCGGCGACCGCATCGAGTGAGAGACCCACGACGAGGCACACCCGGCCGACAGTGGTGCCGACGAGCACGGCGACCGATCCTGGATCGACCACGGCAGCGAAGAGGAGGTACGCCACGGGGGCGACGCCGACCACGACCGCCGACGCGCGCGCCTGGGCCGAGAGCGCCCGCGCTTCGGCGGCACACGCGAGGCGGTCACGCAGCGATGCCGCGAGCCCGGTGAGCGCAGCCGCGGAACGGCCACCGGTCGTCGTCGCGACCGCGAGCGCTCCGGCGACCTCGCCGAGGCCCGGGTACGGGCGCTCGGTCGCCCATCGGTTCAGGGCATCGACGAGGTCGAGACCCAGCTCGGTCCGCGATCGGACCGTGGCCACGTCGGGTGCGAGGTAACCGGTGCCGCCGGCCACGCGGTCGAGAGCGCCGTGCACGGTGCCGCCGGCGCGCAGGTCGGCGGCGACGTCGTCGAGCAGACCGGGAAGCGCGGCGACGAGCTTCGCGGGGTAGCGCCCACGACCCACGTGGAGCGCGAGCGGTGCCCCCACGACGGTGGCCACCACCGCGAGGAGTCCCAGT
>JBBQMI010000300.1:0-3704 GCA_038328825.1 Acidimicrobiia bacterium
GCCCGACAGCTGCACCCACGGGACGCACGCGGCGAGCTCGAGGGAATGGGGGCCGTAGCCGCCGAAGAACACGTCGGCCTCGGTGCCGGGTGCGGGCGCCTCGGCCCCGACGGTGATCACCTCGGCGTCGGGCAGCACCGCGTGGATCCGCGCCTCCGCCTGCTGACCCATCTCGTTGAGGATTCGCAACGGCACCAGGAGAATCTAGCGTCCGGCTCTCCACTTCGGATCGTGGACACCGGGGGGTCGGAGTCGGAAACGCCGGGCCGTCGGCGCGCGCACCGAGGGTGGCAGATCGCCGGTGTCGTCGTCGGTGTGGTGGTCGTCGTCGGTGGCGCGGCCGGGTACCTCCCCGATCGGATCCGTCACCTACGAGCAGCGCTACGACATCACGCTGCAGTCACTCCAACCGCAGACCTGACGGCACCGGCCCGAGGCAACGGCCGGCTACTTCTTGTCGTGCTGCATCCCGGTGGGCATGGTCATGCCGACCGGTTGGATGTGCTGACCGAGCACACCCTGGAAGTTCTCGGCCACCCCCGCGACGTCCCAGCCGCCGTCCCGCCACATCGACGCGACGGGCTTCGGGTGCTGGAAGATCGTGTAGGCGAAGTCGGTGCGTCCGACGATCTGACCGTTCACGTGTCCGGCTTCCTCCGACGCGAGGAACGCGACGATCGGCGCGTTGAGCGCCGGGTCGGCCTCGGGCGGGGGCGCGGTGCCGGTGCGCTCGAAGAGCGAGGCAGTCATGCGAGTCGCGCCGGCCGGGGCCATTGCGTTCACGGTGATGCCGTACTTGCCGAGCTCGATCGACCAGATGAACGTCATCCCCATGATCGCGGCCTTGGCCGCGCCGTAGTTCGTCTGGCCGAAGTTGCCGCGCAGACCGGCCGAGGATGTGATGTTGATGATGCGGCCGTAGCCGGCGTCCTTCATGATCGGCGCGGCGTGGCGAGTGGTGTTGAACGTGCCCTTCTGGTGCACCGCGACAACGGCGTCGTAGTCGTCCTCGCTCATCTTGAGCAGGGAACGGTCGCGCACGATGCCGGCGTTGTTCACGAGGATGTCGATGGAGCCGAAGCTGTCGACCGCGGTCCGGACCATGTTGGCCGCGCCCTCGAAGTCGGTCACCGAGTCGTAGTTCGGGACCGCCTCGCCGCCGGCTTCCTTGATCTCCTGGCAGACCGAATGCGCCGGGTCCTCGTCGGTGCCCTGGCCGTCGAGCGACACGCCGACGTCGTTCACGACGAGCTTCGCGCCCTCTGAGGCGAGACACAGCGCGAACTCGCGCCCGATACCACGACCCGAGCCGGTCACCAGCGCCACTCTTCCGTCGAGCAGTCTCCCTTCTTTGCGTCCCATCGTGATCGTTCCGTTCCCTTCGAGCTAGACCGCGGCCGTCGCGGTGCCGGTGAGCTTGACCTCGCCGTCGGCGTTGGTCGCCTGGAGGTCGAGGTCGACGGTGTCGTCGTGCACGGACGTGACCGTGGCCGTGAACGTGAGCGTCTCGCCGGGCCAGACCTGCTTCGCGAACCGTACCTGGATCCTGCGCAGCGCCTCGGGTCCGAGCCAGTCCTTCACGACGCGCGCCATGAGGCCCGCGGTGAGCATGCCGTGGCCGAAGACCGAAGGGTTCCCGACCTGCGCGGCGATGGTGTCGTCGTGGTGCATCGGGTTGAAGTCTCCCGATGCGCCGGCGTAGCGGACGAAGTTGGTGCGGGTGAGGTTCTCGACGACCAGCGGCGGGGCGCTGTCGCCGATGACGACGGCGATGGCAGGGCTCACGGGGCTCCTTTCGTGACACGCGTGTCAGGAAGTTCTAGCCTCAACCGGATGGCTCGGTCGAACGACGCGCCCCGGGGCGCGCCCGGCACCGGGCCCCCGCGAGAGCTCCGGGCGCGGGGTCAACGGACCCGCCGCAAGCTGCTCGACGCGGGCGTGACCGTGTTCTCCGCCCGCGGCTACCACGCCGCCCGCGTCGACGACATCGTGAAGCTCGCCCGCACCTCACACGGCACCTTCTACCTCTACTTCGCCAACAAGGAGGAGCTGTTCCGGGCCCTCGCCGCCGACGTCGCGGTCGAGATGACCGAGCTCGCCGAACAGTTCCCAGCGCTCGAGCCGAACCGGGCCGGCGAACGGGCCCTCCACGAGTGGATCAGCCGCTTCGCCGACCTGTACCAACAGTCCGGGCCCATCATCCGGGCCTGGACCGAGGCCGAGATCGGCGGGAGCGAATTCGGCCGCCTCGGTACCGACACGCTCGCCGAGTTCTCCGGCATCCTCGCCCGCCGCATCCGCGACGCCGCGCCGCCCGACCTCGACCCGTTCGTGGCCGCGCTCGCGCTCGTGGCCATGACCGAGCGGCTGAACTACTACTCCCTCACCGATCAGGTCACGCTCGAGCGCGACGCCATGGTCGAGACGCTCGCCGCGGTCACCCAGCGCTCGCTCTTCGGCGCTTGAGCCCGTCAACGCACTAACCTGACGTCAGCGTCAGCAAACGGAGGAGCCCGCGGTGGAACTGCCCAAGATCATCAGTGTCGACGACCACGTGGTCGAGCCGCCGCACGTGTGGCAGACCTGGCTGCCGGAGCAGTACCGCGCCGCCGGACCGAGGGTGGAGCGCAAGCGCTGGGGGAAGTTCCGCCACCGCGCCGGCGCGAAGTACGACATGCAGGAGGACCCCGAGGGCCTGTGGGGCGATGCCTGGTACTACGAAGGCAAGCTCATCTACGTGCACAAGCGCTTCGTCGCGATCCCCCAGTCGGCGACCACGGGTGAGGGCGAGAACATCGAGTTCGACCGCTCGCAGATGACGATGACCGCGCTCACCTACGACGAGATGCGTCCCGGTTGCTACGAGCGCGACGCGCGCGTGGCCGACCTCGCGCTCAACTGGACCGACGGATCGCTCCCCTTCCCGACCTTCCCGCGGTTCTGCGGCCAGACCTTCTTCGAGGGTGAAGACAAGGAGCTCGGGCTCGCGTGTGTTCGCGCGTACAACGACTGGATGGTCGAGGAGTGGTGCGCGCCGTCGGGTGGCGTGAACATCCCGCTCTGCATCATCCCGCTGTGGGACGTCGAGCTCGCGGCCGGCGAAGTGCTCCGCAACGCGGCGCGTGGAGTCCGGGCGATCGCGTTCAGCGAGCTGCCCCACCACCTGAAGCTCCCGACGATCCACAGCGGCTACTGGGACCCGCTCTTCCAGGCGTGCAACGACACCGGCACCACCATCTGCATGCACATCGGTTCGTCGTCGACAACCCCGATGGCGTCACCCGATGCACCGAAGGGCGCGGGCGCGATGATCGCGTTCAACAACTCGATGGCGTCGCTGGCCGACTGGTTGTTCTCGCGCAAGCTCATCGAGTACCCGAAGCTGAAGATCGCCTACTCGGAAGGTCAGATCGGCTGGATCCCGTACGCGCTCGAACGGGCCGACACGGTGTGGGAGCAGCACGACAGCTGGCAGCGGTCGAAGGAGATCCTGCCGGAACCGCCTTCGACCTACTACTACGGGCGCGTCTACGGCTGCTTCACCGCCGACCACCACGGCCTGCACTCGCTCGCCGAGGTCGGCCCCGACAACATCTGCTTCGAGACCGACTACCCGCACACCGATACCACGTGGCCTACGTCGCACCAGTACATCGAGAAGATGCTCGACGGCATCTCCGAGGAGGCGGCGTACAAGATCCTGC
>JBBQMI010000301.1:0-3688 GCA_038328825.1 Acidimicrobiia bacterium
TTGCAGTGAAAGTTCGTGTAGATCCAGAGTCGGTGACCGGGCCGGCGGTCGACGGGGAGCGCCTCGATCGGATCCGCGACCCGGCCCCGGACGATCTCGACCGCATCGGGATGCACGCAGAGCAGTGTGTTGCCGGTTGCATCGGCCCACCGCTTCACGGCCGCGAGATCGTCGGGCCCGTCGACGTCGACCGACACGCTGCTTCCCGCCGCGGTCGCGCCCACAGCTTCGACGAGCCGCATGGTCATCTCGAGGGTCACGTCACCGCCCGCGTCACCGTGAGCTCACCAGTGATCAGAAACTCCCTGGGCGTCCATCGCCGCGAACAACGAGTCGTAGCCCGACAGGTCCGGGAGCTTCCAGGCCGTGAGGCCCTCGAGCTCGAGGATGCGGCGATGCTCCGGATTGGCCCAGTCCATCTGCAGCAGCTTGGTCACCCATGCGGTAGCCCGCCCGTCGTCGAGACTCGGGAGGGCAGAGAAGTTGCAGTGCGAGTAGGGCTCGGACTCCCACACGACCTCGAGATCCGACACGGTGTCGTCGCCGGCAGCGGTGAGCGCCTGCCATGTGTTGATGCCGACGGCCGCGACGTCGGCGTCGTCGTCGATCACCGCGCGCAACGCGTCGAGGTCGGATCGTCCAGTGTCGCCGTGCTTGCCGACATCGGAGTCGAAGATCACGAGCGTCATGTCGTCGGCGGTGATCCCGGCCTCGGCCAGGTAGTGCAGCGGGAGGATCCGCGCCTGGCCCGAGTCGCGAGACCCGAGCGCGACGCGTCGTCCGGCGAGCGACGGCAGACCGTGGAGCCCGGAACCGGAGCGGGCGATCATGAGGGTCTGGAACACCAGGTCGGTGTCGCGCGTCGCGAGCGCACGCGCCGAGCCTTGCGAACGCCGGACCGTTCGGACCCAGGCGACGTTGGTGTTCCACGCGATGTCGATGTGGCCGGCCAGCAGGGCATCGACCTGGCGCTCGTAGTTCGAGAACAACACAAAGTCCATCGGCGCGTCGCTGTCGGCGAAGTACTCGCGGATGCCTTCCCAGATCGGTACGACGTTCGCGGTGTAGGCCACCGCGCCGACCAGGAGCTCCGAGCTCGGCATCAGAAGAGGTCCATACCGCAGAGGGCGCGTCCGACGAAGTCGAACAGCGCGTCGGAGGTCGGCGCCATGACGAAGCCGGCCCGTGCGTCGCGGTAGGGCCGGTCGACGCCGACCTGCTTGGAGAACCCGGCACCGCCGGCCACGCGAAGCGCGGTCTCCGTCACCCGCAACGTCGCTTCGTTGCACGCCGCCTTGGTGGTCAGCACCGCCAGCACGGTTCCGTCATCGGGGGTGGCGACCCGGTCCGCGGTCTCACGGAGCAGCGCCTGGTGCGCGGCGAGGTCGGCCCACGCCTTCGCGAGGTAGGCCCGGATGGTCGGAAGGTCCGCCAGCGTCGAATCGAGATGCTCGAACCGACTGCTCGAGGCGTGCGTGATCGCGCCGTCGAGAGCGGCGCGGGCCAGGCCGAGCGAAACCGCCGAGTTGCCGAGGCTGAACCAGGGCAACACCACCTGCATCATCAACCCGAAGCCGCCCCCGTCGTCGCCCAACCGCGCGCCGTCGGCGGCTTCGAGGTCGAGGCGTACCGGCGCGGAGTCGTTGCCCCGGAGGCCGAGTCCGTCGAATCGACCGGCGACCGTCACTCCTTCGGCGATCCGGTCGACGACGTACAGGCTCGAATCCGTCGGTCCCTCGCCACCGGGCGCGCCGACGCTCGCGACGTAGACGTCGGCGTTCGACGCCGAGGTCACCCAGCTCTTGTCGGCGCGGATCCGCACGGTGGCGTCGTCGACACGCTCGGCTTTCGACACGGGGGCCCAGAAGTGGCTCCGCGAGCCCTTCTCGCTGAAGGCGAGCGTCGCGAGCTTCGAACCGTCGGCAAGGGCAGACAGCAGATCGGAGCCGCCATCGGACGGTGGCGCGGCCGCCGTCACCATCGCGGCCGCGAGGTGCATGAGGTAGATCATCGACGTCGATCCACACGCGGCGGCGACGGCCGACACGGCGTCGACGAGATCGCGAGGAGAGCCGCCCATTCCGCCGACCTCGCTCGACAGGGTCACGCCGAGCAGACCGGCGTCGGCGAGGGCGCGGACCGAAGCCACGGGAAACTTCGCGTCGGAGTCGGCAGCATCGGCTCCGGCCCGGATGGTCGGGAGGGCCTGCTCCAGGCGGTCGTCGAGCTGCGTCACGGTCGTGGCTCCTCGGGTGGGGGTGTCGGCGGGATTCTCACAGGGGGAGCGGCGGTTGTCGACGCAAGCGCGTGGCCGCGAGGAGGTGTCAGCGACGCGCGGGGTCGGTCGTGGCGGTCACGGCCCACTGCGTGACCGCCAGGCCGACGGCGACGATCAGGAACACCGCCGCGTTCGACGGGTTGCCCTGCCCGACGGCCGTCTCGGCATCGCCCGAGCCGACGAGCACCACGACTGCCGCGCCCGCCGCGAGTGCTGCACCGAGCCACGCAAGGGGGGCGACGTTGCGGAGCGCCGCGACGAGCCCGAGGATCCCGGCGCCAACCAACACGGCTCCGCCCAATGCGTTGAGTTGGAACAGCGACGACACGAAGTAGCTGTCGCCCTGCACCAGCGCGCGTTCGCCCGGACCGGTGAAGGTGAAGCCCGCATAGATCATCGCCAACAAGCCGGTGACCACGCTCACCGCGGAGATGCACACGCACGCACGCTCGAGCCGGACGCGATTCACGACACCCTCAGCAACAGCGCCGAGAGGCGGGTCGAGCGGTCGCGCCAGATCGGCCGCAACACGCCGTCGAGTCCGCCCACCCGGCCGGCTGCGGTGGCGGCGAGCACCACGTGGATCCCGATGAGCATCCAGTACGACCAGCCCCACTCGTGGGGCGCGTGGAGCACGCTCAGCGTGATGGCGCCGGCCTGGACGATTCCGATCACCGCCCACAACCTCGTGGCGAGCCCCAAGGTCAGGAAGACCGCCAAACTGAGCTCGACGAACATGACGGCCCAGCCGAAGGCGGTGAGGTTCTTCAGGACGATGTGCTCGGAGAGCCATGAGTAGGGCCCGAAGACGGGGTGGTCGACTCCGAGTTGCACGAAGCGTCCGATCCCCGCCGAGGTGGTGAACGGCGGGCGCTTCCAGCCGACGTTCTGGATCCAGAGGAGGCCCATGAGGATTCGCAACCCGGCCAGGGACCATCCGGCCCACCGGCCTGTCGCCACGGCGTCCCGAGAGTCGCTCGTCCCGACGTCCGACCCACTGAGGTTCATGCCCGTGACCCTACGCACCCGGTGGGTTCGGCGCTCGTTCTCGTCGGGGAATTTCGCGAACCGTTACCACGTCGGGCTCAAGGGAGACCCACGATCCGGTCCGCGACAGCACTGACCACCGCGAGGATGCGATGCGTGCCGTCGTCCTCGCCCTTCTCGAAGTCGTTGCCGTCGACGGCCATGGTGTTCGTCACGTGAGCGATGCACACGACGTCGGTACCCGTCGCCTCGCTGTAGGCGTAGAGCGCCGCGGCCTCCATCTCGACGGCGTTGATTCCGGCCGCTTCGGCCGCCGTGATGGCGCGGGTGGTCTCGCGGAGCGGCGCGTCTGTTGTCCACGCGGTTCCCCGGAGCAACGGCTCGTCCAGCGCAGCGAACTCGCCGCCGAGACGATCGGCGAGG
>JBBQMI010000302.1:0-3677 GCA_038328825.1 Acidimicrobiia bacterium
AGCAGCTCCTCGATCGCGTTCTCGTCGAGCGACGGGTCGGCGCGAAGCCGTTCGAGCTGATCGGGATGCTGCAACAAGGCGAGCGTCCCGTTGCCGATCAGGTTGACGGTGGTCTCGTGGCCGGCGATGTAGAGGAGCAGCACCTGCGCGACGAGCTCGTCTTCGGTGAGCATGTCGCCCTCGTCCTCCGCGACGATCAGCTTCGTCAGCAGGTCGTCGGCCGGCTCGCGCCGCTTCCACTCGATCGCCGCGAGCACGTGGTCGGTCATGTGACCGGCGGAGTCGAATGCCGCGCGCGCCTCCTCGTCGGTGATGATCGGATCGAGCGTCTTCACCATCGCGTGTGACCAGTCGCGTAACCGGTCCCGGTCGCCCTCGGGCATGCCGAGCATCTCCGAGATGACCGTGAACGGGAGCGGGAACGCGAGATCGGCGATCACGTCGGCATCGGTTGCCCCCGCGACCATCCCGTCGAGCGCCTCGTCGACCAGCGCCTCGATGCGCGGCACCAGCGCCCGGACCATCGCCGGGTTGAACGCCTTGGCGACCAGCCGCCGAAGGCGGTCGTGATCCGGCGGATCGAGGTCGAGCATCGACCGCGTCTGCTGCTCCAACCGCTCGTCCACGAGATCACCGAACTGCTCGCGTTGTGCTTCGAGCAGCGGGTTGGACGCGACGTGGCGCTCTTCGACCGAGAGCGTCGGATCACGCAGGACCTTGAGCACGTCGTCGTGGCTGAACAGCATCCACGCACCGAGGAGGCTCTGGTTCACCGGGCTTGCCCCGCGGACGCGCGCGTACTGCGCGTAGGGATCCGCGAAATACCCCGGCTCGAACGGGTTCAGCGACAGGGTCTCGGGATCCACCAGGCTCACGCACCAACCCTACGCCTACGCTTCGACGCCATGGCCGAGCACGAGACCACCACCCTGGTCGACGGACGGGCGTTCCCCGAAGGGCCCCGCTGGCACGAGGGTCGGCTCTGGTTCTCCGACCAGCACACCGCCGAGGTCGTGGCCGTCGACGCCGACGGCACCGTCGAGACGGTGGTCGAGGTCCCGAACGGCCCGTCGGGGCTGGGCTGGCGACCCGACGGGACGTTGCTCGTCGTCTCGATGCGCGACCGGCGGCTGCTGCGGTACGACGGCACGTCGCTCACCGAGGTCGCCGACCTCTCCGCGCTCGCCCCGTTCCACTGCAACGACATGGTCGTCGACGCGCGTGGCCGCGCGTACGTCGGCAACTTCGGCTTCGACCTCGACGGCGGCGGCGCGTTCGCGACCACGGTGCTCGTGCGCGTCGATCCCGACGGCTCGGCGCACGTCGCGGCCGGCGATCTCGCGTTCCCGAACGGCACGGTGATCACCCCCGACGGCACCACGCTGGTCAACTGAGAGACGATGGGCGGCTGCCTCACCGCGTTCGCCGTACAGGCCGATGGCGCCCTCACCGACCGGCGGGTGTGGGCCGCGGTGCCCGGGGTGGCGCCCGACGGCTGCTGCCTCGACTCCGAGGGCGCGGTCTGGGTGGCCGACCCGATGGGTCGCAAGGTCCTCCGCGTCACCGAGGGCGGGGCGATCACCGACACCGTGACCGTGGCCGCGCCGAACTCCGCGTACGCGTGCGCGCTGGGCGGACCCACCGGTCACACGTTGTTCGTGTGCACCGCGCCCACGTCGACACCCGACGTCGCCCGCGCGCAGATGGGCGGCCGGATCGAGACCGTCGACGTCGCGGTCCCGGCGTGAGCGAAGCGGAGCCCCCGGACGCGGATCACGGTTCGCGAACGGGTGAGCGATCGAGGGGGCGCAGCGAAGCGCACCATCAGGGCGTGAGCGCAGCGGAGCCCCCGGACGACCTCGATCAGGTCGCGGCGTGGATCCGGAGCGCGGAGCACATCGTCGTGCTCACGGGCGCGGGGATCTCCACGGAGTCGGGCATCCCCGACTTCCGCGGCCCGAACGGGGTGTGGACCAAGAACCCCAGCGCGGAGAAGACGGCCACGCTCCAGCACTACCTGGGCGACGCCGACGTGCGGCGGCAGGCCTGGCTCAACCGCCTCGACTCCCCGATCTGGAGCGCCGATCCCAATGCGGGCCACGAGGCGATCGCGCGGCTCGAGGGCGCGGCCGCGCTCGACCTGCTCGTGACCCAGAACATCGACGGTCTGCACCACGCGGCCGGGAGCTCGCCCGAGTTGGTCGTCGAGATCCACGGCAACGTGCGCGAAGCGAAGTGCATGAGCTGCGGATGGCGCGGACCGATGGCCGACACGCTCGACCGCGTGCGCGCCGGTGAGCCTGATCCGGCGTGCCGCGAGTGCGGCGGGATCCTGAAGTCGGCGACGATCAGCTTCGGCGAGAACCTCGTGGTCGCCGACCTGGAACGCGCCCAGCTCGCCGCGGCATCGTGCGACCTCTTCCTCGCGATCGGCACGTCCCTCGGCGTCTACCCCGCGGCCCGCCTCCCCGAGCTCGCGGTGCGCGCCGGCGCCCGACTCGTGGTGATGAACGCCGAGGCGACCCCCTTCGACGACGTCGCCGACGCCGTGCTCCGCGACCCCCTCGGCACCGTCCTCCCCGACCTCTTCGCCCGCATCTGACCCCCAGATTGGGAATACTCGACCAGGGCGGTAGCATTTCAGTGTCTGTACGACTGATCCGCCCAGGACCGTCCAAGAGGAATGTCGATGCCCAGCTTCCGTGAGCTGCTCGCCCAGACCAAGGCGAACATCACCGAGATCGACCCCGAGGCCGCCGAGGCCCGTGTGGGCGACGCCGTGTTCCTCGACGTGCGCGAGCAGGACGAGTACGACGCCGGCACGATCCCAGGCGCGCTGCACATCCCCCGGGGTCACCTCGAGAGTCAGGTCGAGTCCCGCATCCCCCAGCGCGACGCCCCGATCGTCATCTACTGCGCCGGCGGGATCCGATCCGCGTTCGCGGCGGAGACCCTCGAGCAGCTCGGCTACACCGACGTCGTCTCCATGGCCGGCGGGTTCGGCCGCTGGAAGAACGAGGGCCGCGACTGGCAGACGCCGCAGACCCTGAGCGCGGAGCAACGCGACCGTTACAAGCGTCACATCCTCCTCCCCGAGGTCGGCGAGGTCGGCCAGCAGAAGCTCCTCGAGAGCAAGGTCCTGCTCCTCGGCGCCGGCGGTCTCGGCTCCCCTGCGGCGTTGTACCTCGCGGCCGCGGGTGTGGGCACGCTCGGCATCGTCGACATGGACGTGGTCGACGCGTCGAACCTGCAACGCCAGATCCTTCACAACATCGACCGCATCGGCGAGCGCAAGGTCGACTCCGCGAAGAAGACGCTCACCGAGCTGAACCCCGACGTGAACGTGGTCACGTACGACGTCCGCTTCGGCGCCGACAACGTGCTCGACATCATCGACGGCTACGACGTCGTCGTCGACGGCACCGACAACTTCCCCACCCGGTACCTCCTCAACGACGCGTCCCTCCTGAAGAAGATCCCCGTCATCCACGGCTCGATCTTCCGCTTCGAGGGCCAGGTCACCGTCTTCAAGCCCTACGACGGGCCGTGCTACCGCTGCCTGCTGCCCGAGCCGCCCCCGCCCGAGCTGGCACCGTCGTGCGCCGAGGCTGGCGTGCTCGGCGTGCTCCCCGGGATCGTCGGCTCGATCCAGGCGCTCGAGGCCATCAAGCTCGTGC
>JBBQMI010000303.1:0-3675 GCA_038328825.1 Acidimicrobiia bacterium
GATCATGAATTTCGGTGCTTGCCGACGGTGCCGGGACCCAGTGCGAGATGCTGAACCGTTCCTTGCTCAACCGCAGGGTCTTCGACTGGCTCGACGAGACCCTGGCCATCTGACGGCGCTCGCTGTGGAGCGCTACCGTGCGATCGTGCGGTGCACGCGGCTGAACGTGCTGAACGTTCCGTGAGCACGAGCCCCGTCGCCACCGGCGTCGTGACCCTGCTGTTCACCGATCTCGTCGGCTCGAGCGCCATGCTCGACTCGCTCGGCGAGAGCGCGGGCGAAGACCTCCGGCGCGTCCATTTCCGTCTCCTGCGCCAATCGGTCGCCGAGGCCGGGGGCGAGGAGGTGAAGAACCTGGGCGACGGACTCATGGTGGCGTTCGCGAGTGCGGTACGAGCGCTGGAATGTGCGATCGCGATGCAACGGGCCATCGACCGCCACAACCGGATGGCTGACCGCGACGTCGACCGCCTGGCGGTGCGTGTGGGTCTGCACGTGGGTGAGGCGATCCGCGAGGACGACGACTACTTCGGGACCCCCGTCGTGATCGCGAAGCGGCTGTGCGACTCCGCGGCCGGCGGCCAGATCCTCGCGTCGGAGCTCGTCCGGGGACTCGTGGGCTCCCACGGCGACTTCCGGTTCGTGGCGGTGGGGCCGACGAAGCTGAGAGGGCTCTCGGAACCGATCGAGGCGCACGAGCTGCGGTGGGACGACGACGATCGCGGCGCGGGTCGGCGCGACGCGATCGACCCTCGCGGGATCCCTCTGGTGGGCCGGGCCGAGGATCTCCGGGTGCTCGAAGACGAGTTCACCCGTGCTGCCGGTGGCGAAGCCCGGGTCGCGCTCGTGTTGGGCGAGCCCGGGGTCGGCAAGACGCGCGTGTCGACCGAGCTGACCGGTCGGCACCGCAACGAAGCGGTCGCGCTCGTCGCGCGTGCCTACCCGCTCGGCGCGACCGCATCGCTCGCGCCGTGGACCGAGGCGATCGAGCGGCACCTGCGTCCGCTCGAAGCCGACGCGGTCCGATCGCTGGCCGAGCCGTATCTCGACGACCTCGCTTCGCTGCTCCCGAGCGTGGCCGACGCTCGAGTCGGCGCGCCCGATCGCCCGCCCGAACCGGCGCGGGTGCTGGCCGGCCTCACGTCGCTCCTCGGCAACCTGAGCAGGACCGCCCCGGTGATGCTCGTGCTCGACGACGTCCATCTCGCCGACGGCTCTTCCTGGGAAGCACTCAGCTACGTGGCCCACAACCTCGCTGAGCGGCGGGTTCTCGTGGTCCTCACCGCCCGACCGGTCGAGCTCTCGGAGTACGTGATGGCCACCGAGATCGTCTACGGCCTCGAGCAAGACGGTCTGCTCCGCCGCGTCGAGTTGCAGCCGCTCGACCGCGCCGAGATGACCCGGCTCGCGGGCGCGTTCGTGGATCCTGCTCGCGTGAGCGATGCGCTGGTCGACTGGCTCGTCGAACGATCGCGCGGCGTCTCCCTCTTTGCCGTCGGATTGATGCGTGCTCTCCTCGACGAGGACGCCGACCTCGATCACCCGCGCCTCGAGGAGCTGCCCGAGGATCTCGCGCAGCGGGTCACCGCTCTCCTCGAGCGGTTCGACCCGCGAGGGCGGGCGCTGCTCGAGCTCCTCGCCGTGCTCGGCTACCGGGTCGAGCTCGGCGACGTCGTGGCCCTCGGTGGGCGCTCGCTCGACGAGACCGCGGATCTGCTCGACGCGCTCGTCCGCAAGCGTTTCGTGGCCGAGGACGAGCATGGCCGCGAGCTCACCTACGAGATCGCCCATCCGCTGATCGAGCAGGCGATCTACCAGCGGATCGGCCGCGCGCGACGCCGGGCCCTCCACCGACACGTCGCGCGTGTCCTCGTTGAGTCGGGACAGTTCGGCGCCGCGGCCGGTCACTTCGTGCGCTCGGCTGATCTCGGCGATGCCGAAGCGGTCATCGCGCTGTGCGAGGCCCTTCGCCAGGCCGAGGCGCGCGAGCACCACCACGAAGCCCTCGCGCTCGTGGATGCGCTGCTCGACCTGCTCCCCGCCGGCGACCGGCGCTGGCTCGACGTGTTCGACGCAATGCGGTGGCAGTCCGACTGGGTCGTCGACCACCGCGCCGATTGGAGCTCCGACATCGGCATCCGCGCGATGCGCAACATCGAACAGTTGGCGGAAGCGTCGCCCGACCTGACCCGTCGGGGCGCGGTGCGGTTCCACCTCGGCACCCTCCTCGCGTGGAGCGGCGGCGAGACCGAGACCGGGATCGCGCTCGTCGGAGAAGCCGAGCAGCTGTTCAGAGAAGCCGGCGAGTCGAGCCGGGCCCTGATCGCGCGCAACGAGCTCGGGTACCTCGACGCGATAAGCGGTGATCCCGACGGTCACGAAGCCGCGGCGAGTGAGGTGCTCGCCGAAGCCGAACGGCTCGGCGACCGGTTCGCCGAGATGCAGGCCTTGGGTTCACTCATCTGGGCGGTGCAGTGGACCGGCCGCATCGAAACGTCGCTCCCGATCATGGACCGCGCGCGCGCGCGCGCGCGGGCCGACGGCAAGTGGTACCGCACGAGCTACGTCCTCGGCCAACAGGCCCTCGCCCTCGCCCTGCTCGGACGACAGAGCGAGGCCGACGTCTGCTTCGCGGCCGGCAAGGCGGCGAACCCGTCGTTCCGCGACACCCTGCTGCCCGACTTCGAGATACTCGTGAGGTGGTTGCGCGGCGACGTGACCCACGCGGCCGATGCCGGTCGCGACTTGCTCGCATGGTCGCGGGGCTTGTCGAGCCCACGTCGGCTCGGGTTCTCCTTCGCCGCGACGAGCGCAGCGGAAGCAGGTCGCACCGACGATGCAGTCACCTGGCTCGACACGAGCGCGGCCGCGTACGAGGGCGGCTTCTACATCTTCAGCGACTTGGTCACCTGGGCGGGAGGGGTGCTGCACGCGCTCCGAGGTGAGACCGACGCCGCACGTGACACACTCCGTGAGGGGATGCAGCCGGCGATCAGCCGCCGCTCCGGGCTGAGTGGTCGCTTCGCGGCGTTCGACCTCGCCGAGCTCGCGGCCGAGACCGGCGACACCGAGGTGGCGGAACTGGCCGAAGCTGCCGTCCGCGCCTTCGGTCCGACCGACGCGGAGGCGCTCCAGGCGATCGACACGGTGGTCGCGGTCGCTTCGGCGACCGCGCGTTCGGAACCCGACGCGGCCGAGGAGCTCGCGCGAGCCGAAGCGGTCTTCGCGGCGGCAGGTTGGCGCCTGTTCGAGGCGCGGACCGCGGCGTTGCGGGCCCGCGCGTTGGCGCGGACGGATCGATCGGCGTCGGTCGTGACCCTCGGCGACGCGGTCAAGCGGTTCGCCGAGATCGGCGCGACCGTCCGGGAGCAGAAGGCGGCGAAGAGCCTGGGGGGACTCGGCCCGGCGGGCCGGCGCGCCCGCAGCGTGGGGACCGGCCTCGGTGCGCTCACCAAGCGCGAACGGGAGGTCGCGATCCTCGCCGCGGACGGTCTGACCGCGCGTGAGATCGGCCAACGACTCTTCATCGGTGAGCGCACGGTGGAGACGCACCTCGCCAACTCGTACGCCAAGTTGGGGGTGCGCTCCCGGCTCGAACTGGCCCGACAACTCCCTGACCTCGGCCCCTGAGCGTCTCAGTACCGGATATCCGTACCGGCCCGGATGTTTCCGGAC
>JBBQMI010000304.1:0-3674 GCA_038328825.1 Acidimicrobiia bacterium
GGAGCTGCGGGTGGGCGACCGCCTCGGCGGGATCCAGGACGGGACTCGCGGGCGCGCCCTCCCGGTCGAGGCGGTCGATGGCGTCGTCTCGGTCGAGCCGGCCGATCGCGGCGGTGATCGACGCGTTCACCTCGTCAGTTCGGGCGACGAGCGTCGCGAACGGCAGGCCTTCGAGGTCCTCGAGGTCGAGTGCGCGACAGATCGCGTCCCACAGCCGCAGCTCGCTCAGGACTCCGAGCGCGATCCACGCGTCGTCGCGGGTGCGGAACACTCCGTAGCCCGGCGAGGCGAACGAGCGGGCCTCGTCGTCGACACGCGCGGTGCCGGCGTCGGTGCCGACCCACCACGACACGACGTCGGCCATCGCGACATCGATCCGCTCCCCCACTCCGGTCTGCACACGGCGGGCCCACGCCGCGCTGATGAGGAGAGCGCACACCGTGCCGGTCTCGAGGTCGGCCACCGGCAGCCGCGGCACCTCCGGATCCCGATCGCTTCCGGGCCGTGGCGCGAGTGCGCCGGCGATCGCCTGGAAGTTGACGTCGTGGCCCGGGGTCGACCGAAGCGGTCCGTCCTGCCCGTAGCCGGAGAGCGAGCAGTAGACGACCGACGGGTTCGTGCTCGCGACCGACGGGTAGTCGAGTCCGAAGCGATCGGCCACGGCGGGACGCCAGCTCTCGCACACGACGTCGGCGCGGGCCGCGAGCTCACGCGCCCGCGTGCACCCCGCCTCGGTCTTGAGATCGAGCACGATGCTGCGCTTGCCGCGCGCGACCGACGCGAAGATCTCGGGATACGAACGCATCGGGTCACCGCCGGGCGGTTCGACCTTGAGGACCTCGGCGCCGAGATCGGCCAGTAGCTGCGTCGCGTGCGGCATCGGCCGCCAGATCGACAGATCCAGGACCCGCATCCCCTCGAGCAACCCCGGCATCGGTCAGGTGTGGGTGATGACGCTGCGGATGACCTCGCCGGCCTGCATCGCCCGGAACGCGTCGTTCACGTCGTCGAGGCCGATCGTGCGGCTCACCATGTCGGCGAGATCGAGACGGCCGGTCTCCACCAGCCCCACGAAGCGCGGGAAGTCGCGTCGCACCTGCGACGATCCGTAGACGCAGCCGAGCAGCTTCTTCTCTGCGTAGAAGAGGCCGAAGCCGCCGAGCGTCACCTGCGAGTCCATGCGGGGCATCCCGACGATCACGACGGACCCACCGCGGCGGGCGGTCGCCCACGCCTGGTTGATGGTCTCGGGGAGCCCGATGACCTCGAACGCGTAGTCGGCACCGCGCCCGCCCGTGAGCGCGTGCACCTGCGCGACCGGATCACCGTCGGCGGGGTCGACGAGATCGGTGGCCCCGAGCTGCTCGGCCGCCTTGCGCTTCAGCTCGACGGGATCGACGGCAATGATGCGACCGGCCCCGGCGATGCGAGCCCCCTGGATCACCGCCTGCCCGACACCGCCGCAACCGATGACCGCCACACTGCTGCCGGGTTCGACCCGCGCCGTGTTCAACGCGGCGCCCACGCCCGTGGTGACCCCGCAGCCGATGAGTGCGAGCTGCGCGTCGGGGACGTCGGTCTCGATCTTCACCACGCACGCCTCGTGCACGGTCATCTGGTCGGCGAAGGTGCCGAGCGCGGTGAACGCGTTCGCGGTGCTGCCGTCGGAACGGGTCACCTTCGGAAGGAAGTTGATGGAGTTCCCGAGCTCGCAGAGGTTCGACTGCCCGTGCAGACAGAAGAAACACGAACCGCAGGCCGGGACGAACGACGCGATGACACGATCGCCGACCGCGACCCGACTGACCTCGGGACCGATCCACTCGACGGCTCCGGTGCCCTCGTGCCCGAGGATGCACGGCGCCGGCATCGGCAGGCTCCCGTTCGTGGCCGAGACGTCGGAGTGGCAGACGCCGCTCGCGCCGATCCGCACCACGACGTCGCGCGGCCCGGGCTCGAGCGGGGTCACGTCTTCCACCGACAGCTCGGGCGTACCGACGAAGATCGCTGCTCGCATCTGCTTTCCCCCTGTTCGCTCGACGGCGCCCCGGTCGCGCCCCCACGACCCTACCGTCGGGCGTCGGAAGTCGGAATGTGTACTCCGACGACGATGTTCCAGCAGGGAGCCGACCGGAACGGAGTCACCATGGCCATCCATCTGAACCACACCATCGTCGGCGCCCGCGACAAGCACGAGTCCGCGACGTTTCTCTCCGAGGTCTTCGATCTCGCTGCGCCCGAGCCCTACGGCCCGTTCGTCACCGTGTCGATCGACGAGCACCTGACGTTCGACTTCGCCGACTGGGACGACGAGATCGCGGTGCAGCACTACGCGTTTCTCGTGAGCGAGGACGAGTTCGACGAGATCTTTGGTCGCGTGCGCGCCCGGGGTCTCACCCACTGGCCCGATCCGCACCGCAGCCGCTCGGGCGAGATCAACACCCACGACGGCGGACGCGGCGTGTACTTCGAGGACCCTGCGGGCCACATGCTCGAGATCATCACCCGCCCGTACGGCAGCGGCGGCTGACCGCGACTCAGGCGTAGGTGCGAACGAGCTCGAGCACGGCGGCGGCGTCGGGACCCTCGCCGCGCAACGACGTGTCGGAAGGGTCGACGCGCCGTGCGGCGACGAGACACAGCTCGACCGCGTCGCCGCGGATGACGGTCGGCGCACCGCCGTCGGGCGCGAAGGACCACGCGTCGCCGTTCGGTCCGACGAGCTCGAACGCCACCGGCCCGGGCGCGGACCGGCCGGCGTGGGCGAACGCGTACGGCACCGTCCGCCACGCGAGACGCGCGACGTGACGCAACCGGTCGGTCGGAGGCTGCGATCGACCGACCGCCGCGGCGACGTCGCCGGTGTGGATCCAACACTCGGAGAGTCGCGTCGCCGCGAGCGTCTGCACGGACAGCTGCCCGGCCACCCACGTGACCCGTTCGCGCGGGTCGCTCGCGGCGAGCAGCGCCCGCAGCTGCGCCGTCCCCTGCGACCAGCGATCGTGGATCGACGCGACGGGTCGGTCGCAGTCGCGCTCGACCATCAGCGCCGCGCCGGCGTCGATCGACTCCGCGAACCCAACGTCGCCCGCGAGCTCGACCAGCGCGTCGTCGAACCGACCCTGCAGGCTCCCGATCGCGAGCTCGTCGGTCTGTGCGAGGTGCACGACGACGTGGGCGACCGTCCACCCTGCGCACGGAGAGTCGCGCGCCCAAGAGGCGTCGTCGAGCCCGTCGAGCATTGCGGCGAGCTCAGCGTGCTGCGCGCCGAGCGCGATCAGGATCTCTTCCACCGGCACATCCTCGCGCCCCTCGGTTCATCCGAGTGTCGGCCGACCTCGGCTCGTGTGCGTTTCGATGCCCCCACGGGGCATCGACGGGCACACCAGTCGCCCCGGAAACCCCGAGCTGCCCGGCAGGCGCAGGAACCTACGATCTTCGCGATGGGCGATCTCGGGGTCGATACGGCGGTGCAAGGCGGCGACGGCGTCTACACGGCGTCGTTGTCGGACGACTGGGAGATCTGGGGCCCGATGGGCGGGTACGTCGCATCGGCCGGGCTCCGCGCCGTCGGCGCCCACACGTCGTTCCCGCGGCCGGCGAGCATCGTCGGCCACTTCCTGGGTGTGGCCGATTTCGGTTCCGTCGACATCGCGACGACGACGCTCCGAAAG
>JBBQMI010000305.1:0-3668 GCA_038328825.1 Acidimicrobiia bacterium
CGGTGCTGGGTATTGTGCCGTC
Organism: Acidimicrobiia bacterium; assembly: GCA_038328825.1. GTDB lineage: Bacteria > Actinomycetota > Acidimicrobiia > IMCC26256 > JANYLB01 > JANYLB01. The sequence goes on from JBBQMI010000305.1 coordinate 23, forward strand.
ATGAACGGCGCGGCGCGAGCGGGTGGTGCTGCCTCCGGTCGTCGGGGTCTTCGACGGGCCGCGTCGATCGGAGCCGTGATCGCCGCGGTCCCGTTCACCGTCGTGCTCGCGGGCGGTCACGCGAGCCTGCTGCAGCGGACGTCGATCGGCGGCTTCTACGAGGTGCAGGCCCGGAGCCTGATGCACCTGCGGTGGAACGTCCCCACGAACTCGATCGCGTTCGAGGCGATCGTGCACGACGGCAAGCAGTTCATGTACTACGGACCGTGGCCGTCGATCCTACGGATGCCACTGCTCGCGGTCACCGACCGGTTCGACGGCCGGCTCACCCAGATCTCGATGCTGCTCGCGTTCGCGGTCGCGATGACGGCGCTCGTGAGCCTGGTGCTCCACGTGCGCGACCTCGTGCTCGGTGACGCGCCGGTCACGCGCGCGGAACGCGCGACCGTGGCCGCGTTCGTCGTCCTGGTCGGAGCGGGGTCGTCGCTGGTGTTCCTCGCCAGTCGGGCCTTCGTGTACCACGAGGCCGAGCTCTGGGGCGCGTCCCTCGCGCTCGCCGCCTTCGCCGCGATCCTCCGATTCGTCGGGGCTCCGTCGCCCGGACGCGCGGTGTCGGCCGGAGGGTTGACGACGCTCGCCTTCCTCACGCGAGCATCGGTCGGCGCGGGGCCGGTCGTCGCGCTCGGTCTCCTGCTCGTCGCCTCGGCGACGGCTCGCTCGAGGGCGTGGGTCGGAGTGCCGGGATCGGTGTCGAGACGGGCGCTCGTCGTGCCCCTCGGCCTCGCGCTGGCGGTCCCCGTCCTGCTCTACGCCTACGTCAACTGGGCGAAGTTCGGGAGCTTCTACTCCCTCCCGCTCGACCAGCAGATCTTCACGCAGATGAACGCGGCGCGTCGGGCCGCGCTGGCGGCCAACGGCGGGAGTCTCTTCGGTCTCGAGTTCCTGCCGACCACGGTGGTGCAGTACTTCCGGCCCGACGCGATCCGACCGTGGCAGCTCTTCCCGTGGGTGACGTTTCCACCGGCCGCGACCGTGATCGGGGACGTGCGATTCGACACCGTCGACCTCGCGTCGAGCCTGCCGGCGTCGATGCCGGCCCTCATGGTGCTCGCGGGGGTCGGCCTGGTGCGCGTCGTGCGCCCCCGGACACCCGGCGACGTCGCCTCGCCCGCGCGCGTTCGCGCACTGGTGCTCGGTGCCACCGCGGGCTCGCTCGTGACCCTCACGATCGGGTACGTCGCCCAGCGCTATCTGTCGGACTTCCTCCCCGCGACGATCCTGCTCGCGACCGTCGGCGTCTTCGTGCTGGTCCGGTGGTCGACCCGACGCGCCGGAGCCTCGCGGGGGCCGCTCGTCGTCGTGTGGGGTGGACTCGCGGCGTTGCTCGTGTTCTCGGCGTGGGTGAACTTCGGGCTGGCGGAGCTGTACCAGCGCCAGCTCGGGGGCGCGGGCATCACGAACGCCGACCTCCGTGGTTTCTCGGCGTTCCAGTACGACCTGGTCCGCACGCTGCCGGGAGGGAGGCCGCCCTACGTGGTGCGCGGCGCCCACCTCCCGCGGCCGCTCGCCCGTGGCAGCGTGTTCATCGTCGGCGACTGCGCGACGACGTACCTCTCCGACGGTCATGCGTGGCGTGCGCTCGAGACCGGAACCGCCGGCGGCGGATACCGACTTCGGGTGAGGTTCCCCGCCACGCGCGGCGCCCTGCGGCAACCCCTCGTCGTCCGCGGCGCGGAGCCATCGGGCCAGTTCGTCGGTGTTCGTCTCCTCGGCGGAGGCCGGGTGCAGTTCGGGTACTCGTCGCCGGAGACGGGCGCGCGATGGATCGACGGCCCGGCGATCCCTGCCGCTTCCGGTCGCGAACACGACGTCTCGATCACCCTCGACACCGAGCTCGGACTGGTCGTGGTCGTCCTCGACGACGTCTACGCGCTCGAGGTGCTCGCCGCGGTACCGCCGGCTCGACCTGTCACCCTCGGACGGACCGACATCGGGGGCCCGGTCACGCCGACCTTCACCGGCGACATCACGCGGCTCCCGCCGCAGACCTCACTGTGCCGCTCGCTCCTCGCGGCGGGGGCATGAGTCCGCCGACCGCCGGGGCAAAGCGGGGTCTGAAGACGCGGAGCGGGTACGCTCCTCGTCGTCATGGTGGTTCCAGCCGGTTGCGACTCCGGAGCCGGTGAGGGAAGCGAAGTCGTCTCGCTGCGCACGCTCGTCATCATTCCGGCCTACAACGAGGCCGCGTCGCTCCCGCCGGTGCTCGCGGAGCTGCAGCGGGAACGTCCGGATCTCGCGGTGCTCGTGGTGTCCGACGGATCGACCGACGCCACCGCGTCGGTGGCCCGTGCCGCCGGGGTGGCGGTGGTGGAGCTCCCGTTCAACCTCGGGATCGGTGGCGCGCTCCGTACCGGTTTCCGGTACGCCGTGGAGCACGGATACGACGCCGCGGTGCAGTTCGACGCCGACGGCCAGCACGATCCGCACGCGGTAGCCGCCATCCTCGCGCCGGTCGCGGATGGCGCCGACCTGGTGATCGGGAGCCGGTTCGTCGAGGGTGGCCGACCGACCTATTCGGTGGGTCGCGTCCGCCGCGCCGCGATGCGCGGGCTCGAGTGGGTGGTGCACCGGCTCGTCGGTCGGCGATTCACCGACACGAGCTCCGGGTTCCGGGCGTTCTCGAGTCGCATGCTGGTGTTCTTCGCCACCCACTACCCGGTGGAGTACATGGATTCGGTCGAGGCACTCGTGCTCGCGAACAACGCCGGGTTCGACGTGCGCGAGGTGCCGGCCGACATGCGCGGGCGCACGGGCGGTGCACCGTCGACGCGGAGCTGGCGGCTCGTGTACTACTACGTCCGCCTGCTCGTCGTGCTCGTCACGTCGTACACGCGCCCCTCGACCCGTTCCCGGCCGCAGCCGGATCTGCAGGAGACTGCGGCGTGACGACACGGGCGCACGTCACCGTCCTGATCCTCGCGGTCGCGACGTTGCTCTTCATCCTGCAGCTCGTGCGCCGGCACCGGTTGCGGGCGAAGTACTCCGTGCTCTGGGTGTCGCTCGGTGCCGCGCTCGCGATCGTGGCCGCCGCACCCGTGCTGCTCGAGGCCATCTCCGACCTCCTCGGGATCAAGACGCCCGTCTACACGTTCCTGCTGATGGCGATCACGTTCCTGCTCGTGCTCTCGCTGCACTTCTCGTGGGAGCTCTCGCGGCTCGAGGACCGGATGCGGACGCTCGCCGAGGAGTGCGCGCTGCTCCGCGAGGCGGTCCGATCCGTGCGCGAGGCGCAGACGGACTCGAACCCGACCACGGAGAACGTCCGCGGCGACGGCGCGCCCCCCGCGACCGGCTGACGGACCGAACGGCTATGGAACGTCGACGGCGCGCGCCTCCACGATGAGGCTCTCGGCGACGAAGGGTGCACCGAGCCTCCCCGCAGTGCGTTCGATCCAGATGAGGCCCCGGGCGCCCGCCTCGAGCACCCGCGCTTTCGCCCCGCTCGCCTCGAGGGGCTTCACCGACGGCACGAACGTGGCCCACGACAACGGCTCCCAGCCGTGGCGACGCATGAGGGTGTCGAGAGTGTGCCACGAGAACTGCACGACGTGGTCGGGATGGGTGATCTCGATCCCGCCGAACGCGA
>JBBQMI010000306.1:0-3659 GCA_038328825.1 Acidimicrobiia bacterium
TCGCAAACTTCGCCGCGCAGTACGCGGATTCGTGCACGATCCCGAAGCGGCCACCCGGACTCCCGACGTTCACGAGGAGCCCCTCGCCCCGCTCGACCATCAGCGGCAGGACGATCATCGCCATGCGGATGGGTGAGAAGAAGTTGAGGTTCATGACCTGGTCGAGCTCGGCCGCGCTCTGGTCGAGGAGGTGCTTGCGCTTGCCCATCGCCGCGTTGTTGACGAGCGCGTCGAGGTGACCGAAGTGGTCCCACGCCTCCTGCACGATGCCCTCGGCCGCGCCGATGTCGGAGAGATCTACGCTCCAGCTCCGCGATTCGGGGGAGTGGACGCGCACGCGCTCGAGCGTCTGTTCGAGCCGGTCGGCGCGTCGGGCGACGAGGCCGAGCGTGGCGCCCCGGGCCGCGAGCATCGGGGCGAGGGCCTCGCCGATCCCCGACGACGCGCCGGTGAGGAGGATCGTGGAACCGTCGAACTGCATGGAACGCTCCTCGGGTCTGGTGAGGGGTCGGATGAGGGCCAGAAGGGCGGGACCGCATTGTGGCGCGGACGCGGCGATGGACGCGGCCGACTAGCTGTTCGCGAGGAACCGTTCGAGGAGACCCTTCCGGTCGAGGTACGTCACGTTGCTGGGCAGGCTGGGGGCGAAGGCGTCGAGCTTCGCATCGAGCTCCTTGCCGAGCTGCTCGGTCGGGGCATAGAAGCTGATCGTCTTGGCGAACGCGCTGACCGACCGTTCGTCGAGGGTCCACTCCCCGGCGAGGTACCACGACTTGGGGAGCGAGAGCGCGAGCGTCGCCGGATAGACGCCGATGGCGGCCACGTGTTCGTCGAGCACCAGCTGCTCCACGTACGCGGTCTCGAGCGGCCGCTGGTGGCGCAGCGCTTCGGTCACCTGCGGGGAGCCGAGGCCGAGGAAGTCGACGATCCCACCGTCGTGGAAGTAGGTGACGTACCCGAGCTCTCCGGTCGCGACGGTCTGGCCCTCGTAGTACTCGCCGAAGAAGCGCCCGAGCTGGTACCGCTGGCGGTACGTGTTGCTGCTGGCGAGCGGTGCGTCGAGGAGCAGGGGGATCTTCACGGGCGCGGCGGTCGCGGCCATCGCGAGGACCAGGAAGGTCACGGCGGCGTTGCGCCACGGCACGGCGACCACCTCACCGAGGATGACGAGGATCACGAGCGCGCCGGCGACGATCAGGTACGTCTGGTACCGGTCGTAGAAGCGCATGTCGCCGTAGACGCCGTGGAGGAAGGTCGCGACGAGGAACGCGACGGAGACGACCAGCGCGCGTCGGGAGCCGCCGAACATGGCGAACACCACGTAGGCGAGGACGCCGACCACGAGCGCGGTGAGCACCGCGTCGCTGAACAGCTCGGAGAAGACTTCGTCGAGCGGTCGGACGAGCCCGCGGTCGCCGATCGCCTGCTTGGCCGCGATGGAGTTCGGGACGAAGCCTGCCCCGAAGGCCCGGTTCACGAGTCCGTAGATCGCGAACGGGAGCGCCGCGGCGAGCGCGACGAGTGTGGCCAGGAACAGGGTGCCGCGTGTGGTCCAGTTCCGGATCGTGGCCTCGCCGGCGAAGCGCGGGATCCGACGCACTCCCAGCCCGACGACGATCCCGGCGGCGACGAAGACCGTCTCGACCCGGACCGCGCCGGCGACGAACACGAGCAGGAGCAGCAGCGCGGTGCTCCGGGTGTCGACGCGTCGGTCCTCGAGCTTCCACACGATCACCAGGATCTGCACGACCAACGCTGTGTGGAGGAGGTGTTCCATCCCCACCATTGCCATCGCCGGGAGGAACAGGATGCAGAGCGGGAGCACGATCGCGGCGACCCAACTCGAGACCGCCCGGCCCCGCGGTCGGATCACGGTCTGGTTCGCCGCGAACAACCAGAGGATCCAGGCGCCGGCGCCGACGTTGAGCACCAATGGCCACACGCTGTTGGAGACCGGCGAGATCACCATGAGTCCCGACAACGCGAGCGTCCATGCCGGCGACGATGACGCGGAGACGTAGACGCCGTTGGTCACGCCCCAGGTCCCGTGCTCGACGAGCTGCCGGGCGATGCTCAGGTGGATGCCCGCGTCGTCGAGCACGTAGACGAGATGGCCGTCGTTGCGCACGATCGAGACGACGACCAGCGCGGCCAGGGTCAGGAGAGCGGCGCCACCCGCGACGACGAAGAAACGGATCCGATCGGGGCGATGCGGGAGCGTGATCGACGACCGGAAGGGGTCAGTCGCCTCGCTGCCGACCTGGATGGCTTCCGCGCGCACTCCTGCTCCCGATCGCCGGATCCGGCGCGCCGACGATAGCCGTCGACCGGTCGCGGCGACCGTTCAGACGCGCTCGCCGTGATCCGCGAACGCGAGGAGATCGTCGTCGCCCGCGCTGTCGCCGTAGGCCCAGATCTCGGCCGGCGTCCGGTCGCCCAACCAGGCGCGGAGCCGGACCACCTTCTCCGGTCCCCGGCAGTTGCCGCCGTCGATCCGGCCGGTCAGGTTCCCGTCGGGACCGACCTCCAACCGTGTCGCGAGCACCGCGGCGAAGCCGAGCTGCGCGCCGAACGGATCGAGATAGACGCTGGGCGACGCCGAGACGAGCACGAGCTCGTGGCCGGCGTCGCGGTGCCGGTCGAGGCGGGCGACGACGTCGGGTCGGAGCCGGGTCGCGAGGCGATCGGCGTACCGCAGCCCTGCAGCCCGGAGGTCGGCGGCCGGGTAGCCCGCGAGCAGGTGCGTCACGAGCTGTTCCTTGGTGGCGTCGCGGTCGGCGCGTCCGGCCGCCATCAGCGCCAGGCGCGGCGAGAGGCGGGCCGTCGCGAGTCCGACAGCCACGGGGCCGCGCACGGCGACGAGGAACGGCAAGAGCGAGTCGCGCTTCGTGAGGGTGCCGTCGAAGTCGAACGCCGCGACGACGAGCGTCTCCTCGGCTTCCGGGGCCGTCATCGTCAGACGGGGAGCTTGCGGAACACGACGCGCGGCACGTGGCGCAGCACCGACATCACGTAGCGGAGCGGACCGGGGACCCAGATCGTGGTCGCGTTCGATGCGAGACCGTGCACGATCGCGTCGGCCACCGCTTCGGGTGTGGTCGAGAGCGGCGCGGGATCCATGCCGGTGGTCATCTTGGTCGTGACGAACCCGGCTCGGACGACGAGCACGCGCGCGCCTGTACCGACGAGGCTGTCGGCGAGGCCCTGAGCAAAGGCGTCGAGCCCGGCCTTCGAGGAGCCGTAGACGAAGTTCGACCGCCTGACCCGTTCACCCGCGACCGACGACAACACCACGAGCGTGCCGTGACCCTGCGCTTCGAGCGCCCGGGCGACAGGGACGCCGACCGACATCGCACCGATGTAGTTGATCGCGCCGATCCGGACCGCTTCGTGCGCGTCGGCCTCCGCGAGCTCCTGGTCGCCGAGCACGCCGAACGCGAGCAGCACCGCGTCGATGTCGGGATGCCGGGCGAACACGTCGGCGACGAACGCTTCGTGAGCATCGGTGTCCTGCGCGTCGAAGGGCACGATCTCGACGTCGGCGCCGTCGTCGACGAACTCCTTCGCGGCCAGCTCGAGCGTGTCGGCGTCGCGTCCGGCGAGGATCACCGTCCGACAGCGGTCGGCCACGAGTCGGCGGACCGTGGCGAGGGCGATGT
>JBBQMI010000307.1:0-3657 GCA_038328825.1 Acidimicrobiia bacterium
GTGTTCGCCCTGGTCGCGCTCGTGTCGTCACTCGTCGTCGCGCCACTCCCGCCCGGAGCGGCACGGCACACGTCGGGCGGAGACGACGGCACCGACGACGACCTCGCGCGAGCATCCCTCGTCGGCGACGCCTGGCGCGAGGTCGGCGACGGCATTCGCACCCTGCGCGTCCACCGTCCCGCGCGACTGGTGGTGACCCTCCTCGCGGCCCAACTCTTCGTCTTCGGCGCGCTCGACGTCATCACCGTCGTGCTCGCGGTCGACGTCCTCGGGCTCGGCTCCGGCGGCGCCGGCTACCTCACCGGTGCGTTCGGGCTCGGAGGGATCCTCGGTGCCGTCACCGCGGTGACGCTCGTCGGCCGCAACCGCCTCGCGCCTCCGCTCGCCTTCGCGATGCTCGTGTGGGGACTCAGCTTCATCGGCCTCGGTCTCGCTCCGAGCGTCGGTGCCGCGTTCGCGCTCCTCGCGGTGGCCGGCGCGGCGCGCAGTGTGCTCGAGGTCTCGGGCCGGACGCTGCTCCAACGCACATCGCCACCAGCCGTCCTGGCCCGTGTGTTCGGGCTCCTCGAAGCGGTCGAGATGGGTGCGCTCGCGCTCGGGTCGTTGGCCGTTCCCGCGCTCATCGCGCTCGGGGGAATCGAGTCGGCGCTGGTCGTGACCGGCGCGTTCCTCCCGCTCGTACTCGTCCTGCGGATCCGAGCACTCCGCCAGGTCGACGCCGAAGCGACCGTTCCCGTGGTCGAAGTCGCCCTGCTCCGTTCGCTGCCGATCTTCGCCGCGCTTCCACCCGGATCAGTCGACGGTCTCGCGCGCAGCTCGACGGCGCTGCACCTCGCCGACGGCACGACCGTGATCCGCCAGGGCGAGATCGGCGACCGGTTCTACGCGATCGCCGACGGTGAGGTCCGGGTCGAGATCGACGGCCGGTTCGTCAGGACGATGGGCCGAGGTGAGGGATTCGGCGAGATCGCGTTGCTCCGGTCGGTTCGCCGGACCGCCACCGTGATCTCGGTGGGTGCGGTGGTGCTGCTCGGGATCGACAAGGACGCCTTCGTCGTGGAGCTGACCGGCCACTCGCCTGCACGCGCGGCAGCCGACGCGATCATCCGCGACCTCGAGCCATAGGGAAGCAGCAGCAGCAGCAGCTTGCAACGCGTGGACCGACCGGGCAGTGTTCCTCCAGATCTGACGGGGCATCAGGTTCGCGGGGGCGAGCACCCGTCGAACGGGTCCGGGTCAGGCACATTCGAACGAGGGGGAACGGTGAAGGGTCTTCGTTGGTTGGCCGCGGTGCTGGCCTTGGCGATGGTCGCGGCGGCGTGTGGACGCAGCGACGACACGTCCAGCAGCTCCGACGAGAGCAGCACGAGCACGAGCTCGGCTTCGGGGACCAAGTCGGCCGACTTCGGGACGCTCACCGACGTCTGCCAGAGCGGCGACGGCGGACCCGCGAGTGCCCAGGGCGTCACCGCCGACTCGATCCGGATCGGCACCATCTCCGACCCGGGCTTCGCGGGCCGGCCCGGGCTCAACCAGGAGCTCTTCGACACGGCCGACGTCTTCTCGCAGTGGTGCAACGACCGTGGAGGGATCAACGGTCGCAAGCTCCAGGTCGACAAGCTCGACGCCGCGCTCACGAACTACAAGCCCGTGGTCCTCCAGGCGTGCGCCGACGACGTCTACCTGGTCGGCGGGGGCGCGGTGTTCGACACCTCCGGTGTCGAGGACCGGCTCAAGTGCCTGCTCCCCGACGTCGCCGCCTACGCGGTGACCGCGGAGGCGCGTGGCGCCGACCTGCTCACCCAACCGGTGCCGAACTCCGTCACGACACTTCCCGTCGGTGACTACAAGTGGCTCGGCAAGACCTACCCCGGCTCCACCACGAACGTGGGCATCCTCACCGGCAACCTCCCCGCGACCGTCGCCCAGGCCGGCCAGGCCGAGGAAGCCGTCAAGAGCCTCGGCTGGAAGGTCGTCTACAACGACCAGTACCCGGCGGCCGGACCCACGAGCTGGGCGCCGTACGTGCAGTCGATGAAGGACAAGGGCGTCAAGGGCCTGATCTGGGTCGGTGAGCCGGAGAACCTCGCCAAGTTGGAGCAGGCGGTGGTCGACGCCAACTACAAGCTCGACTGGATCCGCACCGATGCGAACCACTACGACTCGAAGCTGATCGACGTGGGCGGCGCCGCGATCCAGAACACCTACATCCGCAGCGTCTTCTACCCGTTCGAGCAAGCCGACAAGAACCCGGCGACGCAGCAGTACCTCGACGCGTTCCAGGAGTACCTGCCCGACGGCAAGGCGAAGGCCTACCTCGGCCTCCAGGCGTGGTCCGCCTGGCTCCTCTGGGCGAAGGCCGCAAAGGCGTGCGGCGCCGATCTCACCCGGAAGTGCGTGTACGACAACCTCCAGAAGGTCACCGACTGGACCGGCGGCGGGCTGCACTCGACCCAGAACCCGGGCGACGACACCCCCGGCGACTGCTTCACGCTCATCAAGGCCACGCCGAACGGCTTCGAGCTCGCGAAGATCGACCCGAACGAGAGCATCTACAGCTGCAACCCGAACAACCTCTACACACTCACCGGCGACTACGGCAAGGGCGTGACCCTGCAGGACGTCGGGAAGAGTCTGAGCGACCTGAAGTAACGGGGGGAACGTGGACAAGTTCCTGACCTTCACGATCGTGGGGCTCGCGACCTCGGCGATCTACGCCGTGATCGCGAGCGGGCTCGTCCTCACCTACACGACGACGGGGATCTTCAACTTCGCCCAGGGTGCGACGGGCATGCTCGCCGCGTTCACCTACTGGCAGCTCCGCTTCTCGTGGGGGTGGCCGACACCGATCGCGCTCGTCGTCGTGTTGTTCGTCTTGGCTCCACTGTTCGGGATCCTGATCGACCGCGTCATCATGCGGGGCCTGCAGGACACCTCCGAGACGACCAAACTCGTCGTGTCGATCTCTCTGTTGATCGGCATGATCGGACTCGCGCAGATCATCTGGGATCCGGGCGTCAGCCGCCCGTACGCGACGTTCTTCGCGACGAGCCGACCTCTGGAGATCGGTCCGACGACCATCACGTGGCACCAGATCATCACGATCGCGGTGGCCATCGGGGTGGCGATCGGTCTGCGCTTCCTGCTCTACGCCACGCGCATCGGGATCGCCATGCGCGCCGCGGTCGACGACCGCCCCCTCGCCACGCTCAACGGCGCCCGACCGCACCGGGTGTCGATGTTCGCCTGGGCGATCGGCTCATCGCTGGCTGCGCTCGGCGGCATCCTCATCGCGCCCCTCGTGCCGCTCGAGGCGGGAACGCTCTCGCTGCTGATCATCAGCGCGTACGCAGCTGCGATCTTCGGCCGGCTCCGCAGCTTCCAGCTCACCTTCATCGGCGCGATCGTCGTCGGTTGCACCGAGGGCTACCTCTCGGGCTACCTGCCCCAGAACCAGTACCTCCCGGGTCTGCGCCTCGCGAGCCCTGCGATCCTCTTGTTCATCGTCCTGCTGCTCATCCCGAACCCGCGCCTGCGGGGTCGGACCCGATCGCGGGAATTCTTCCCGATGCCGAGCCGTGGCGGTGCGCTCGGGTTCGCCGCCGCGGTGGTCGCCGCGGGAGTCGTGCTCGCGACAACGCTCAGCCAGCCCGACCT
>JBBQMI010000308.1:0-3656 GCA_038328825.1 Acidimicrobiia bacterium
TCGCAGGCCTGGGGACCGGCACCATGACGAGCGAAACCGATGACACCGCGGACGCGCGTCGATTCCCCCGATGCGCTCGCCTCGCCATCCACCGCGATCGGACAGAACGTCAAGGGGTGCTCCTCAGCACGCAACATCGCCGGTAGACCCTGATGGCCATCGACATGGGTCGCATCTCGGCGAGATGCACCCCGACGGCGACGAGTTCCTGACACGTCTTCAGCGGAACGATGGAGCTCGTTCTCGACGACGGCGACGAGGCCACCATCGGGGCGGGGACAGTCGTGGTCCTCCGCGCCAACGATGCGTACGTGGTTCCCCGTGGCGTCTGGCATCGACTCATCGCGCGGGAACCGAGCCGCCTGGTCCACGTCACCCTCGGGCCGCGCGGCCCGGCGCGTCCGCTTCGCTGAACGGCGACGCGGGGGAAGGCGCGCCCCGATCCGCCCGCCGGGTCTGACGAACGAGCGCGGCGGGTACGCCTACGCGGTTGCCGCGCCGTCGGCGAGGCCGAACTTCGGGAACTCGCCGAACACGCCGTGCTCGTGGAGACCGAACCCGACCTGACCGTCGGTGTCGCCGCCTTCGATCTCGAAGCGGGCCGCGTGGTCGACGATGCCGTACCAGGCCCAGGTGTCGAGCTCCGCCATGTCCCAGGTCTTGCCCTCGACGACGAGATCGCCCAGGTACATGCCGTGACGGAACTCGTCGCTGACGCCGTACCCGGTGCCGACCGCGATGTAGTTGTGCACGAGCGGAGTGACGTGCACCGAGAACGCACCGCCGGGCGCCTCGGGGAAGCGCAGCACCGACGGCTTCGAGATCATGCGCGTGCCGGCGTCGAGGGTGTGCTCGAACACGGGCGTGCCGAGCCACTCCGCCTCACGACTCGGGTCGGCCCAGATGCGCACCGCTTCGTTCATGGGCCGCGAGCCGTCGGGCTCTTCGTTCACGATGTAGAGGATCGAGAAGTCGTCGAACTGCATCGGCGCGTAGTTCCAGAGCCCGGCCATCTGTCCGGCTTCACCGCGGATGCCGGACGGTTCGACCTCGCCGACCGGCCGCACGCCCCACGACCGGTCACGGGTGCCCTTCCACCGGTCGGGCGTGACCGCGATCGTCTCGCCCGCGACCTCGAGCGTGCCCGACCAGCAGCCCGTCTGCGCGAACCGCATCGTGTCGAACAGGACCCGTCCGAACTTGCGGATGTACTGACGGGGCTCTTCGAACGCGGGGATCGCGCCGTCCCACGTCAGGTCGCAGGCGAGGTCGTGGTCGCTCGGCTCGAGGATGAAGCGGACCTTCTGCAGCGGCTCGACGATCTCGACGCGGAACGGACCGACCGACGTGTCCATGCGGTCGTCGAGCACCTTCGACGCGCGCACGACGCGGTGCTTGTCGCCACGTCGCACGCACGCGAACGCGTCCTGGGTGCCGAGGTTGGGGTACTGCCCCATCCCCATGATCATGAAGAGCTCGTCGGTGGAACCGTGGAGGTTGAAGTAGTACCGGTCGTAGAAGTTGCGGTCACTCGTTCCGGCGTGGCGGATCGTCTCCGCGACCTGATGGACCGGATAGTCGTCCCACGACGAGAGCACTGGGTACCCGAGCTTCGCTCAGGGCTCCCGCGGTGCGTCGCCGGCGTGCGCGACCTCGTCGACCACGACCGAGACGTTGCCGTACTCGTCGACCTCGACGCGGGGCTCGTCGGCGTCGTCGGCGAAGATCGGCATCATCGGCATCGGGCCGGGGATCTGGGCCGCGTTGGGGTCTGGGGTCTGCTGGCGCTTCTGGCGCTTCTCGGCCTGTTTCGACAAGCGCGCCCGTTCCTTCTCGCGCTTGGCGAACGTCGCCCGGTTCTTCTTGGCCACCGCGGGCCTCCTCTATCTCGATGCCCGCCGGTCAGACCGCCCGAACGTTCTGTGCTTCCTCGCCCTTCCGACCGGGAGCCACGTCGAACTCGACCTTCTGGCCCTCGTCCAGCGAGCGGTATCCATCGCCCTGGATCGCGGAGAAGTGGACGAACACGTCGTCGCCGTCCTCACGTGAGATGAAGCCGTAACCCTTTTCTGCGTTGAACCACTTGACGACGCCTGTTGCCATGTCGTTGCTGCTCCCTGCGCTGTTCCAGTACGTGGACCCACCGCGCCAACCGCCCGGTGAGCGACCTAGGCTACCAGTCGGGCGCGCCAGATCTGAGCCGGGCCCGACGCTGGTCAGGCGAGGTCTAGCCCAGATCCCGACCGACGACGGACACGAACGACACCATCTCGCCTGGGTATCCGCCCAGGTTGTGGGTCAGGGCGAGCGGGCGGTCGTTGCCGATCCGGCGGTCCTCGGGCGCCTCGCCGCGGAGTTGGAGCCAGCACTCGAACATCATCCGCAGCCCCGACGCGCCGACGGGATGACCGAAGCTCTTCAGGCCACCGTCGGGGTTCACGGGCAGGTCGCCACCCAGGTCGAACGTGCCCGCGAGCTCTTCCTTCCACGCGGTGCCCCGCGCGGCGAAGCCGAGGTCCTCCATGAGCACCAGCTCGGTCGGCGTGAAGCAATCGTGCACCTCGGCCATCGCGAGCTCGTGGCGCGGGTCGGTGATCCCGGCCTGCGCGTACGCGTCGGCGGCGGTGCATTCGACCTCGGGGAAGTGGGTGTAGTCGTAGTCGGGGTCGGTGAGACCGGAGCCGTTGCCCGCGACGAACGAGAGTGCCTTGATGTAGATCGGGCGATCTGTATAGCGATGCGCGTCCTCGGCGCGCACGACGATCGCGGCCGCGGCGCCGTCGGCCACGCCGGCGCAGTCGAGGATGCCCAACGGGCCGGCGACACGCGGAGACGCGCAGATCGTCTCCATGCTCATCTCCTTGCGGAACTGCACTCGCGGGTTGCGCGCCCCGTTGCGGTGGTTCTTCCACGCGATGCGCGCGAGGACCTCCTTGATCTGCTCCTCGTCGACGCCGTACTTCTGCGCGTAGGCGGGGGCGACCATGCTGAACATCGCCGCCGCAGTGAGCGTGCGCGCGGTGCCGTCGCCGGGAACGGGGAACGCGTTGAGCCCCGCGTAGCCGCTGTCCTTCACTTTCTCGGCGCCGACGGCCATCGCGATGTCGTACGCGCCCGACGCGACCGCGTATGAGGCTTGGCGCAGTGCCTCCGAGCCGGTCGCGCAGAAGTTCTCGACGCGCGTCACGGGCTTGCCCTCGAGCTGCAACGGGCGCGCGAGGGTGATGCCGCTCATCCCGCTCTGCGCAGTACCGAACCAGTAGGCGTCGACCTCTTCCTTCGTGATGCCCGCCTCGGCGAACGCCTGGCTCGCGCCGTCGATGATCAGGTCGTCGAGGCCCATGTCGAAGCGTTCGCCGAAGTTCGTGCAGCCCATGCCGACGATCGCGACGCGGTCCTTGATCCCGTGTGATCCCATCTCAGTGCTCTCCTCCACCGCGTCGCGGGCGGGCCTTCCAGAAGTAGTCGTGGATGCCGTCGGCGGTGAACAACCGACGGAACGTCATCTCCACCCGGCCGCCGATCTTCACGTCGGCCGCGTCGACGTCGGTGAGCTCGAGCGGGAACCGACCGCCGCCGTCGAAGTCGACGACGGCGAAGACAACCGGCGGGCTCGGCGAGTACGCGAGCCGGTCGACGGTGAAGGTGACGATCGT
>JBBQMI010000309.1:0-3651 GCA_038328825.1 Acidimicrobiia bacterium
GACCGCCGACCGAGGGCTCGGTGCACGCCCGTCGGGTGCTCCTCACCTCCGTCTTCGCGGCCACGGTCTACGGCGGCTACTTCGGCGGTGGACTCGGCATCATCGTGCTCGCGGTGCTCACCCTCACCGTGCCCGACACCCTCCGGAACCTCACCGCGCTGAAGTGCGCCGTCGCCCTGTTGAACTCGACGGTCACCGTCGTGATCTTCGGGCTCTTCGGGCCCGTCCGGTGGGAAGCCGTCGCCGTCGCCGTCCCGACCACCCTGATCGGCGGCTACGTCGGGGCGAGCATCGCCCGGGTGATCAACGAGTCGGCCCTGCGCGCCTTCATCGTGACGTTCGGCATCGTCGTCGCCATCTACCTCGCGCTCCGCTGAAGCCCCCGCTCTGGTCATCTCGCGCGCTCCCATGCACGCCAGAACCTGACCGGAACGAGGGTTGGGGTGGTGGCGATACGGTGAGGCCATGGACTTCCTGAACCTCGGATCGACCGGCCTGCGCGTCTCCCGCATCTGCCTCGGGATGATGAGCTACGGCAACGACAGCGACCGCCCCTGGGTGCTCGACGAAGACGGCGCCGAACCCATCGTGAAGGCTGCGGTCGACGCGGGCATCACGTTCTTCGACACCGCCGACACGTACTCCGCGGGTGCGAGCGAGATCGCGACCGGCAAGCTGCTCCCCAAGTTCCTCACGCGCGATGAGCTCGTGATCGCGACGAAGGTGTTCATGCCGATGACGCCGGGCGAGAACGGCCTCGGCCTCTCGCGCAAGCACATCATGGCGGCGATCGACGCGTCGCTCACCCGCCTCGATCTCGACTACGTCGACCTGTACCAGATCCACCGGTGGGATCCCCGCACACCGATCGAGGAGACGATGGAGGCGCTGCACGACATCGTGCGCGCCGGCAAGGCCCGCTACATCGGCGCCAGCAGCAGGTTCGCGTGGCAGTTCGCGAAGGCGCAGCACGTGGCCGAGCGCAACGGGTGGACGCGGTTCGTCTCGATGCAGAACCACTACAACCTGCTCTACCGCGAAGAGGAGCGGGAGATGATCCCGCAGTGCATCGACCAGGGGGTCGGCGTCATCCCGTGGAGCCCGCTCGCGCGTGGCGTCCTCGCGGGGAATCGCACCCGCGAGGGCTAGAAGCGCACCACCCGCTCGGAGACCGACGCGCTCACCGACTTCCTGTACAACCAGCCGACCGACTTCGACGTCGTCGACCGGGTCGTCGACATCGCGACGGAGCGGGGCGTCGCCCCGGCGCAGGTCGCGCTGGCCTGGCTGCTCCACAAGCCCGGGGTGACGGCACCGATCATCGGGGCCACGAAGCCCGGCCACCTCGATGACGCCATCGCAGCCGAGCAACTGACGCTGAGCGCCGACGAGGTCACCCGACTCGAGGAGCCCTATCTCCCCCACCCCGTCGCCGGCCACGGCTGACGCCCCATGCCCGACACGCCGCGCTTCGTCGACGACCACCACCTCCGCATCGGGACGACCGACTTCCACTGCGCGTTCCCCTTCGACGACGCTCCCGAAGGGTTCCTGCAGGTGATGAAGGGCCGGGAGCTGGTCGAGCGGTACATCGACTTGACCCGGGAGCTGCGACCGAAGGTTGTCGTGGAGCTCGGCATCCGTCGCGGCGGGAGCACCGCGCTCCTGAGCGAGCTCACGAAGCCGGACACGTTGGTCGCGGTGGAGATCAGCTCGCGTCCGATGCCGGCGCTGCGCGACTACGTGGAGAAGCGGGGCCTCGCCGAGGTGGTGCGCCCCTACTACGGGGTCGACCAGTCGGACCGCCCGCGGCTCACACAGATCCTCGACGACGAGATCGGGGACCGGCCGATCGACCTGGTGGTCGACGACGCGTCCCACCGGTACGCGGAGACGTGCTCTTCGTTCGACACGCTCTTCCCTCGAGTCCGCCCCGGCGGCATGTTCGTGCTCGAAGATTGGAACGGCCGTCACATGATCGCCGACCAGATCGCCGACGCGCTTCGGGACCCGACGCGCCCTGATCACGCGGAAGTCGAGGAGCGCGTCGGAGCTGCCTACGGCGCCCAGATGGCGCAGGCCGGCCGGCGCGAGATCCCGTTGACCCAGTTCTGCGTGGAGCTGATGTTGACCCGCGCTTCGAGCGGTGACGCGATCCGCCAGGTGATCGTGAATCGACACTGGGTGGTCGTCGAGCGCGGCGCCGACGCCCTCGACCCCGAGCACTTCCGCCTCGCGAGTCACGTCAACGACCACTTCGGCTTCACGGCGGCCGGCCCTACGGGAGCGCCATGATCGAAGCCGTGATCGAGCGGTGGCACGCGTTTCTGTCGGGCGAGCAGCCCGACGCGCTCGACGAGCTGCTCGACGACGACGTCGTGTTCTACTCGCCGATCGTGTACACGCCCCAGGAAGGCAAGGCGATCACGAAGCTCTACCTGCAGGCAGCGGGCCAGACCCTTCCCGGCGACTCTTCGGCGGCGAAGGCTGACGGTTCGACCGGCGGATTCCGCTACACGAAGACGGTGTGCGCCGGAGACACGGCCGTGCTCGAGTTCGAGACCACGATCGACGGCAAGTACGTCAACGGAGTCGACATCATCCGCTGCAACGCCGAAGGCCGCATCGTCGAGTTCCGCGTGATGATCCGCCCCCTGCAGGCGGTGAACCTCGTGCACCAACAGATGGCCGCGACCCTCGAACGGATGCAGTCGGCCGGCTGAGCACGGCTGAGCCGCTCAGCCGGCCGCGCCGCGGGCCACGGCTGACGCGCTCAGCCCGCCGTGCCGGTGATCCGGAGGTCGTCGTTGCAGACCGTGCCGGTGGTGAGCGACGAGATCGCGTACATGCCGAAGTGAGCCTGTTCGAGTCGTCCGGCGCCACCTCGGACCGCGGCCCGGGCGACGAGCACACCGTCCTGGCTGACCTCGATCGAGCCGTGATCGGGATCGAAGTCGATGCGCATCGTCAGGTGGACCCAGGTGCGCATCGGGAAGGGGCGGTGCGTCTCCAGCTCGGGCAGGTGTTCGTTCTGGTTCGGAACGTGGAAGACGTTGATCCATCCGCCCGGATCGAGGTTCACGGTGACGACCCGTCGCCATCCGTCGGACGCGTCGGCCGAGAAGGTCGCGAGGCTCGCCCATTGACCGAATCCCATGTCGACGTCGGCCCAGACCCAGAGGTCGGTCACTGCGGGCGTCGCGAAACCGCCGCCCGGCAGTCGCCACAACTGCGCTGTCGGATACCCACGGTGGTTGGGGCCGTCGGCGTCGGCGAGCGTGCCCGGGCCGGTCAACCACCCGCAGTGCGCCAGCGTTCCCCCGTGGCGTGGCGACGCGAGAAGCGCGTGCCGGGTCGACGCGGTCTGCGCAGTGACGTACATGCCGGCGAAGTCGGCGTTCGACTCGAAACCGCTGGAGAACGTCCGAGCCGGAGGGGGCGGAGGGGGCGGGGGCACGCATGCGGCAACGGCGCTCACCAGGCACACCACCAGTACTGCTCCCAGTACTGCTCCGAACCTCATCCGGACGTAGCGTAGCGCTTTCCCCCGTCCTTCGCGCCGGAGGTTCCCCCAGATCCCGGGCTCAGCCGCAGATGTTGGTCTGCGGTGCCGTGCGGGCCTGCCCGCACAAGTGGCGGCCGTCTTGTCCA
>JBBQMI010000310.1:0-3648 GCA_038328825.1 Acidimicrobiia bacterium
AGACGTTGATGCAGCCGTGCGACACGTTCGCCGAACCCTGCGAGCCGACGGACCACGGCGCCGCGTGCACGTAGATACCGCTGTTCGTGAGGCGCGTCGCCCACTGGACGTCGGTCCGGTACCCGTTGGCGGAATCGAGCGGGATGCCGTTGGTCGAGGAGTCCATCACGACGTCGGCGGCCTTGTTGAGCACGAGCAGCGTGCCCGTCATCGTCGGGAAGCCGTCCTTGCCGCCGCTGATCGGGATGTCGGCGACCTGCTGGCCGTTGGTGGTGACGACCATGCGGTGCGTCGTGAGGTCGGCCGTGCTGACGTTCGCGTTGCCGATCGAGTAGTTCGTCGTGACGTTGCGGTCGCCCCACACGCCGTCGCCGAAGTCGACGCCGGCGAGGTTGGCGGCCACTGCGACCTTGATGTTCGCGGGCCAGTACTGCTGCGGGCGGTAGTGCACCTCGCGGTCGCTGAACCAGTGCCACGAGCCGACCACGGGTGTCGACGGGGTGACGACGAGGCGCTGCTCGACCGCGGCCTTGTTCGTGACCGGATCGGAGAAGCGCACGATGATCGGTTGGCCCACACCGACGGTCTCGTCGTCGCCGGGGGAGACCTGCGCCGAGACGGTGGCCGTGGGTGTGAGCGTGGTGAACGACGTGAGCTGGTTCTTCACGCCGCGGGGGGTGTCGATCTGCAGGTTGACGCGGTAGTGCGAGCCGGTGGCGAGCGCGCTCCCGGCCGACGACCATGCGGTGCCGTCGGGGGCGATGACGCCGGGCGAAGACGTGTTGGCGTCGTCGAGGAGCTCGGCGGCGACGATGCGGCCGTACTTCGCGCTGACGGTCACCGTGGCATCGGGGCGCACGTCGACGGCGCCGTCGGCCGGGTCGCTCGTGACGGCCATCTTCGGCACCGCGCTGAGGAACGTGCCCGAGGCGCCCGCCTTGTCGACCTGCGTGGTCGCGAAGAGCCACCCTCCGCCGACGAGGGCGAGGACGATGACGACCGCGCCGCACGCGATCGCGGCGCGACGCCACCCTCGCCGTTCGGGAGCGGGGGAAGGGGGGGAAGCCGGGGAGGTCTCGATGGTGGACAAGCTCCTCATTCTCGCATCTGGGGGGGCGCAAGCAAGTCGCCGGGGTTTTCGGACGTTCCCGACCCGTTCCTGAGGGATTGCTCGACGGCATTCCGCCCGTCCGCTCGGTAGCGTGCCGGCATGTCGGATTCCTTCGCTTCCCTCGACGCCACCGCCCAGGCGGATCTCGTCCGGGCCGGCGACGTGACTCCCGCCGAGCTCGTCGAAGCCGCGAGAGTCCGGATCGAGGCCGTGGATCCCGAGATCAACGCGGTGATCCACCGCCTCGACGAGAAGGCCGCAGTCGCAGCGTCTGCACCTGACCTTCCCGACGGTCCGTTCCGGGGTGTGCCGTTCCTGGTGAAGGACGCCGTGTGCCACACCGCCGGCGATCCGTACCACTGCGGCATGCAGTTCCTGAAGGACCGGCAGTGGACGTCTGAGTCCGACGCCTACCTCGCGCAGAAGTTCCGCCGCGCCGGCTTCGTGTTCGTCGGCAAGACGAACCTGCCGGAGCTCGCGACCTCGGTGACCACCGAGCCCCGCGCCTATGGCGCGACGCGCAACCCGTGGAACCTCGCCCACTCGACCGGTGGCTCCAGCGGCGGATCCGCGGCGGCGGTCGCGGCCGGTCTCGCGCCCGTCGGCCACGCCAACGACATGGGCGGTTCGATCCGGGCGCCCGCGAGCGAGTGCGGACTCGTGGGGCTGAAGGCGACGCGCGCGCGGACGTCGCTCGGCCCCGGGTTCGGCGAGTTCTGGGGGCCGCTCACCCACGAAGGTGTGGTCACCCGCTCCGTGCGCGACACCGCGGCCGTGCTCGACGCGATCGCGGGCGCGATGCCCGGCGATCCGTACACTGCGCCGGCTCCGGCCCGACCGTTCCTCGCCGAGGTCGGAGTCGATCCCGGAGCGTTGTCGATCGCGGTCCGCACCGATGCGGTTGCGGGGATGCCCACGGTCGATCCCGAGATCGTCGCGGTGGTCGAGGCCGTCGGCCGGCTGCTCGCGGAGCTCGGCCACCACGTCGACGGCGAGGGGCCGACCGCGCTCGACGACGACGTGAACCGCGGGTTCTTCCCCGTCTTCGCGTCGGCGGTGGCGCGCGACCTCGACCGCTGGACCGAGCTGACCGGTGATCCGATCGGTCCCGACGACGTCGAGCCGACCAACTGGGCCACCGCCGAGTTCGGTCGTTCGGTGACCGGGCCCGCCTACCTCGCCGCGGTTGAACAGCTCCAGACCGACTCGCGGCGCCTGGCGGCCTGGTGGAAGTACCACGACCTGCTCGTGACGCCGACCATCGGCGTGCTGCCGCCCGAGCTCGGCCTGATGTCGCCCGACGTCGCGCTCGAGAACTCGCTCCCGCTCATGGCGCAGATCACGCAGTTCCTCATGCCGTGGAACATCACCGGCCAGCCCGCGATCTCGCTTCCGGTGGGGCAGAGCGCCTCGGGTCTGCCGATCGGGGTGCAGCTCGTGGCCGCGACCGGTCGTGAGGATCTGCTCATCCAGGTCGCGTCGCAGCTCGAGCAGGCGGCACCGTGGTGCGACCGGCGCCCTCCCGTCCACGCCTGACCGTGCCCGTCGGCGCCGGAACGGTCGCGTCAGCCCTTCAGGAGCTTGCGTGCCTTCAGGTACGCGCCGACCGCATCCGCGAATTCCGTCACGTTGTAGATGTCTTCCTCGTAGGACCACGTGCCGTTGCCTGCGTAGGTCAGCTGTGACCAGTTGATCGCCTGGTACACCTCGCCATCGTCGAGCGACTGCATACGGTTCCACACCGCGCACACCACCCAGCTCTTCTCCTCGTCGATGACCCACCACTCCGCCGGGAACTCGGTCATCTCGTTGTTCGGGTACTCGGCCATCGTCGACGAGATCCACGCTCGGATCGCCTCCCGGCCCTCGAAGCGGCCGTAGAGGTGCTCGACGTACACGGCGTCTTCGGTGAAGAGGTCGGCCCACGGGCTCCAGTCGCCCGACGCGCCGGCCGTGGCCGCCACCGCGCGGTAGTTCGCGTACTCGCGTTCGATCTCGTCGCGACTGAACTCGCCCATCGTGATTCCCCTCGTGTGGTGTACGACCGAATCTAGGCTCGGCCCATGCGCGCATGGAGGGTCCACGAGCTGGGGGAGCCGGAGGCGGTCCTGCGGCTCGACGACATCGATCCGCCGCTCGCCGGGCCGGCTGCGGTCACGATCGACGTGGCTGCGGCGTCGCTGAACTTCCCCGACGTGCTGATGTGCCGCGGCGAGTACCAGGTGAAGCCGCCGCTGCCGTTCACGCCCGGGGCCGAGGTCGCGGGGATCGTCACGACGGTCGGCGAAGGAGTCGATCCCCTTCTCGTCGGACAGCGCGTCCTCGCGATCCCCGCGTTCGGCCATGGTGGGTTCACCGAACAGACCCTCGCGCCGGCCGGCGGTGTGTTCCCCATCCCGGACTCGATGGGATGGCACGCCGCGGCCGCCCTGCACGTGACGTACCAGACGGGATACCTCGCGCTGCACCGTCGGGCCGAGTTGCGCGCGGGTGAGACGTTGCTCGTGCATGCCGGCGCCGGTGGCGTGGGTTCGGCG
>JBBQMI010000311.1:0-3628 GCA_038328825.1 Acidimicrobiia bacterium
GATCTCGTCCTGGACCTCTTCCATGATCTCGAGGTCCCAGTCGGTGCCGAAGCGCAGCGCGAGCTCGGCGGCGATGCGCCAACCCGGCATCGGCGTACCGTCGGCCGACACCTTCTGGCCGAGCCGGAGCACGCGTCCCTCGAGGTTCGTCGTGGTGCCGGTCTGCTCGCCCCACACCGTGGTCGGGAGGAAGACGTCGGCCCGTTCCGCGCTCTCGGTGAGGAACGCGCCGACTCCGACGACGAACGGAACCGCGTCGAGCGCGGCGCGGGCGAGGGTGCGGTCGGGGAAGTCGTCGAGCACGTCGGCGCCGAGGAGCACGAGCGCGCCGACGGCACCGCCCTGCGCCGCCGTGAGGATGCCGGTGGCATCGAGGCCGGTGCTCGCGGGCACGCCGCCCCAGTGGTCTGCGTACCAGTCGCGCCCGGCGTCGAGTGTGACGCGACCGGGGAGGAAACCGGGCGTGAGGCCGAGCTCGAGCGCGCCGCGCACGTTGCCGCGCCGCAGGGCCGAGAGGAACCGCACCCGGTCGCCGACGGCGAGGAGCTCCGACGCCGCGGCGGCGGTGGCCACGGCCGACTCCGCCACCGAGGGTCGACCGACGATCACGATGATCGGACCGCCGGCGTTCGGGCCGGATGCACTCGGCCCAACTGCATGAGAGCCGTCGGCACCGGCACGGAACAGCGCGGCGGCCGCGTCGACCTGGGCGTCGCCGGTGACGGCGCCGCCGATCGCGTTGGCGAGCTTGTGGGCCGCGGTCGCCTGCTCCCCCGGGGTGACGCGGATGGTGGCCGTGCTGTAGCGGCTGAGTCCGTGGTCGCGGGCCGAGATGTCGACGAGCGGGATCCCGAGGTCGTGGGCGGCGCGCTTCACCCGGAGGTACAGCACGGGGAGCTCTTCCTTGAGGTCGGGCGCGAGCAGCACGATCCCCGCCGCGGCGTCGCAGTCGGCGATCGTCGCACCGGGGAGGCCGAGCACGGTCTCGGCCGGCAGGCCGTCACCCAGCTGGGCGTCGACGTTGTCGGTGCCGAGCACGCTCTTGGCCAGCTTGGCCCACGCGTACGCGTCTTCGTTGGTGCCACGCGCACCGCCCAGGAGCGCGACCGACCCGCTGCCCGCCTGGTCGAGCGCGGCGCGCAGCCCCGCGGCGGCGGCGTCGAGCGCCTCCGGCCACGAGCACTCCACCAGCTCGCCCTCCTTGCGGATCATCGGGTTGCGCACCCGACGCCACGAGTGGACGTGCTCGTAGGAGAATCGGCCCTTGTCGCACAGCCAGCCGTGGTTGATCGGCTCCGAGTCGACCCCGAGGAGGCGCAGCAGACGGTTCGACGACGAGTCGAGCGCGCCCCGGCACCCGACCGAGCACGTCGTGCAGCTCGTCTCAGCCGACGAGAGGTCCCACGGGCGGGCCTTGAAGCGGTAGGGCTTCGCCGTGAGCGCGCCGACCGGGCAGATCTGGACGATGTTGCCGGAGAAGTACGACGTGAACGGCTCGCCCGGGTACGTGATGACCTCGGTCGACGAGCCGCGCCCACCGAAGTCGATGAGCGGGTCGCCCGCGATCTCCGCCGCGAAGCGCGTGCAACGACCGCACTGGATGCATCGCTCCCGGTCGAGCAGCACGAGCTCGCTGATCGGGATCGGCTTGGTGAAGTGGCGCTTCTCCTCGACGAAGCGCGACTCGCCCGGACCGAACGCGAGGGTCTGGTCCTGCAGGGGACACTCCCCGCCGCGGTCGCACACCGGGCAGTCGAGCGGGTGGTTGATGAGCAGGAACTCGAGCACGCCGTCCTGCACCGTTTTCACTTCTTCGGACGCGGTGCGCACGATCATGCCGTCGGACACGGGCGTGGCGCACGAGATCTGGAAGCCGCGCATGCCCTCGACCTCGACGAGACACATCCGGCACATGCCGACCGGCTTCATGCGCTCGTGGTAGCAGAAGCGCGGGATGTAGGTGCCGTGGTCCTGCGCGACGCGGATGAGCAGCTCACCGCGCGGCGCGGTGACCTCCTTGCCGTCGATCGTGACGGTCACCTCGTCGGGACCGTCGGCGACCGGGATGACGAACCGGTGCGTCGACGGCCACTGGCTCATCGGCTGATCGCGATCACCCATGTCTACGTGTTCCACTCGCTCGTCGGTGCACCCAACGTCTGTGGGGCGTTCGCTCGCTCCACATCAGGGCACGCGCGCATGGGCCTCGGGGTCATGGGACCTGCACCTTCAGCTCGACGGGTTCGCCGCCGGCACCGATGCGGGCCTCGACCTCGTCGCGGAACCAGCGTGTGAGTCCGACGACCGGCGACATGATGCTCGGACCGAGCCCGCAGATGGTGGTCTGCGCGAACGGTGCGTTGAGCCCGGGGACGATGTTGTTGCCGAAGTCGAGCAGCAGGTCGAGGTCGGCGGGGCGGCCGAGGCCGTTCGCCATCCGGTAGAGCACCTTCTCGATCCAGCTCGATCCCTCGCGACACGGCGTGCACTTGCCGCAGCTCTCGTGGGCGAAGAACTTCGAGAGTCGCCAAGCGATCTGCACCGGGTCGGTGTCTTCGTCGAACACCATCACCGCGCCGGAACCGAGCATCGACTTCAGCTCGCCCTGCACGTGGTCCATGTCGAGCGGGGCGTCGAGGTGCTGCGGCACGAGCCAGGGCGACGACGCGCCACCGGGGATGAAGAACTTCAGCTCCTTGCCGTCGCGCACGCCACCGGCGAGCCCTTCGATGAGGTCGCGGAACGACATCCCGAGCTCGACCTCGTAGTTGCCGGGGCGCACGACGTGACCCGACACCGAGAAGATGCGAGTGCCGGTGGACCGGCCGACACCGAGCTTGGCGTACTCCTCGCCACCCATCCGGAGAATGTGCGGCACGGTGGAGAGCGTCTCGACGTTGTTCACGATCGTCGGCGCGGCGTAGAGACCCTGGACCGCGGGGAACGGGGGCTTGATGCGCGGCATGGCGCGCTCACCCTCGAGGCTCTCCATCAGGCCCGTCTCGTCGCCGGCGATGTAGCAACCGGCACCGCGGTGCAACACGATCTCGAGATCGAAGCCCGATCCGAGGACGTCCTTGCCCACGAAGTTGCGAGCGGACGCGTCGCGCAGGGCCTGTTCGAGCCGCTCCGCGGCGAGCGCGAACTCCCCTCGGAGGTAGATGAAGGCGATGTTGCAGCGGATCGCGAACGCGGTGATCACGATGCCCTCGATGAGCTGGTGCGGGTCGCGCTCCAGGAGCATGTGGTCCTTGAACGTGGACGGCTCGCCCTCGTCACCGTTCACGCAGAGGTAGCGCGGGAAGACGCCCTTGGGGAGGAACGACCACTTCTGCCCGGCGCCGAAGCCGGCACCCCCGCGACCGCGCAGCCCGGACTTGGTCACGTCCGCCACGATCGCGTCCGGATCCATGGTGAGGGCCCGCCGCAGGCTCTCGTACGCGCCGCTGGCGAGCGCGACATCGATCGTCCAGGTGTCGCCGTCGACCTCGCGCAGTCGCTTCGTCACGATGCGGGTCTCGACCGCAGCCATCAGCCCGGCCTCCCCGCAGGCGCGAGCGGTGGGGTTCGGGTGCCCGAGATGGAGCGCGGGACGCGGTCGCCCCGCTGGTACTCGTCGACGAGCTGG
>JBBQMI010000312.1:0-3613 GCA_038328825.1 Acidimicrobiia bacterium
ATGTCGACGCTCGGCGATCCGCTCGCCGACCTCGGCCTGTTCCTCCTCTACTGGGGGAGCCCCACCGCGCAGAACGTCGCGACCGGTGAACCGATCGGGACCCGGCCCGGCTTCCTGTCCCGCGAGCAGGTCGTGGCGCGCTACGCCGAGCGGAGCGGCCGCAACGTCGACCACCTCGACTGGTACCTCGTGTTCGCGTCGTACAAGCTCGCGATCATCGTCGAGGGGATCAACGCCCGGATCCGGATGGGAAAGACACTGGGCGAGGGCTTCACGGAGTCGGACGCGCTCGTGACCGGCCTCGTGGAAGGTGCGCTCGCCGAAGCCGACCGCTCGTCGATCCCCGCGCTCCGCGGCTGAAGCCCGAGCGCGCGGCCTGTACGGCCGTCGGTAGCATCGCGGTGCCGTGAGCATCGAACCGATCTGGGACGATCGTCCCGAGTTGCGCCGACCCGTGCTCGTGGCGGGCTTCAAGGGATGGAACGACGCCGCCGACTCCGCGTCGGACGCCGTCGCGTGGTTGGCCGCGAACCTCGAGGGACGACCGTTCGCGCGCATCGATCCCGAGCGCTACTACGACTTCCAGACGACACGCCCCCACGTGGTCGTGCGCGACGGCGTGGCCGAACGGATCACGTGGCCCGAGAACCAGTTCTCGGCCGCGACCGGCGCAGGATCACCGCACGACCTGATCATCCTGCGCGGCGTCGAGCCGAACTTCGGTTGGCGGAGCTTCTGCGACACCGTCGTGCACGTCGCACGCGAGACGGGGTGCGAGCTCGTGGTGACGCTCGGGGCGCTGCTCGCCGACGTGCCGCACACCCGCACACCGACGATCACGGGGACCGCCACCGATCCGGAGCTCATCGAGCGTCTCGGGCTCGAACGGTCGCGCTACGAAGGGCCCACCGGGATCGTCGGGGTGTTGCACGACGCCTGCCGCAATGCCGATCTCGTCTCGGCCTCGCTCTGGGCACCGGTCCCGCACTATGTGGCTTCGGCACCTGATCCGATGGCGAGTCGCGAGCTCGTGTCGCGCTTCGCCCAGCTCACCGGCCTCGACCTCGACCTCACCGAGCTCGACCTCGCCGCCGAGGGGTGGCGCAACCGCGTCAGCGCCGCGGTCGTGGGTGACTCCGACACGTCGGCGTACGTCGAGGAGCTCGAAACCCGTTTCGACACCGAGACGAGCGACCCCGGGCTCGGCGACCTCGTGTCGGGAGACGAGCTCGCCGAAGAGCTCGAGCGCTACCTCCGCGAACAACGCGGCGGCGAGGAGAAGTAGCGGCGCTCACCCGCTCCCGGCGGTCGCGCAGCGCCTAGGTCAAGAAATCTTCGGCGATGGCGAGCCAGAGCTCGGTCGACAGGAGGAGCGATTCCTGGTCGACGCGTTCGTCGTTGCCGTGGAACATCGACGCGTAGTCCTCGAACTTCAGCTTCTCGCTGAAGAGCCCGAAGCCGTAGCCGACCGAGCCGGCGCGGCGGAAGTACCGGTTGTCGGTTCCGCCGACCATCATGAACGGGACGAGCGCGGAGCCCTCGCAGAGCCGGCCCGTGACGCGTGACATCGCGTCCCACAACGGGGTGTCGGTCCGCGACTTCGTCGACGGGTCGTCGTTCGACCAGATGTCGACCCGGTCGGCGAGATCACCGATCGCCTCGACCACCATGGCGCGTGCGGCGTCGCCCTCCTGGCCGGGGAGCGTGCGGATGTCGACCTCGAGCTCCACGGTGTCGGGGATCACGTTCGTCTTCGTGCCGCCGTGCGCGACATTCGGCGAGAACGTCGTGTGCGTGCACGCGTGTGCAAGTCGGGAGAAGCCGACCGGCAGCGTCTCGAGGAACTCGTCGAAGCCGTCAGGGTCGAGCAGTCCGTGCGCGAGCGCTTCGGGGAAGTGCATCCCCTCGACGAACGCGGTCCACGTGCCGGCCAGTTGCGGCGGCGGCTGGTAGGCGGCGATCCGACGCACGACCTCCGACGCGGTCACGAGCGCGTTGTCGGTGCGGAACGGTTGCGAGCCGTGTCCGGGCGTGCCGTGCACCGTGAGCTTCGACCAGTAGGTGCCCTTCTCCTCGACCATCACCGGGAGTCGGGGCCCGTCGGGGCTCGGCATCTGGAAGCCACCGGACTCCGTGAGCACGTAGTCGGCCTTCACCGCGTCGAGCTCGTGCTCGGTCAGCCAGCTCGCACCGAACGTGCCGAGCGCCTCTTCGTCGGCGACAGCAAGGTAGATCAGCGTGCCCTTGGGCGTGAACCCACTGTCGGCGAGGTGCTTGAACGCGACGGCCATCGAGCTCGTGAGGTTGAGCATGTCGACCGCGCCCCGGCCCCAGACCTGGCCGTCGGAGATCTCGCCGGCGAACGGATCCCGGCTCCAGCCCTCGGGGTTCACGGGTACGACGTCGGTGTGGCCCATGATCATCAGCGTCGGGGCGGTGGGATCGGAACCCTCGATGCGCGCGAGCAGGCTCTTGCGCCCGGCCTCGGGCTCGTACAGCTGCATGTCGAGCCCGGTGGAACCGAGGTACTGCGAGAGCGTGTCGACGCTGCGCGCCTCGTGACCCGACGAAGGAGTGCCGTCGTTCACACACTCGTTCCGGATCAGGTGCTGCAGGAGATCCGTGACCTCGTCGGTCAGCGCGGTCTGCTCGTCTGCCACCACCGCAAGCTACCGCGCGCTCACGACGTCGGTCCCGGCTGCGCCCGGTAGACGAGCCGATCACCCTCGTTCCAGCGCTCGATCTGGCCGGACCGGGCGAGATGCTCCACGTGCGCAAAGGTCTCGCTCTCGGCCATCACGCCCCAGTGGCGCTCCGGGAACAGCTCGTGCGAGAGCTCGACGACTCCGGCCGGTCCGATCGCGAGCGACACCTCGCGCAGGGTCTCGGTGCGTTCGGCGTGGTGCTCCTTGATCGCGTCGACTCGACCGGGCACATCCGTGAACGGGTGGCCGTGCGCGGGGAGCCCGAGCCGCACACCCTCGAGCTGGCCGACGAGGTCGAGGGTCGCCAGGTAGGAGTGGAGCGCGTCACCGTTCGCCGAGCCCGCGATGTGCGGCGTGATCGTCGGGAGCACGTGGTCGCCTGAGAGCAGCACGCCGTGCTCGGGGTCGTAGAGGCAGAGGTGGTCGAGGGTGTGTCCCGGCGTGTGGACCGCGAACCAGTCGCGGCCCGCGAGCCGGATCGCCGAGCCGTGGCGGACCCGACGGGTCGGGAGCGGCGGCTTGTACACGAGCCGCATCGCCCGGATCATCACCCGCCGCTTGAACGGCGGCATCGGGTGCTTGCTGCCACCCCACGGCGTCGCGCCGCCCCATGGGACCGACTGTCGCTGGTCCTCCACCGTGAACTCGTCGGCGTCGCCCGCGAGCGCGGGAAGCTCCTCGAACGACGGGCCCGTGTACCGCGCGGCGTCGTCGATCGCTTCCTGTTCGAGCCGCTCGGCGTCGAGCGTCGACAACGTGGCGGTGTGCCGGTCGAGCGACCACGTGGTGAACGCCTTGTGCGTGATGAGCTCCGCATTCGCCTCGTGCTTGATGCGCCCCGCGCCTCCGAAGTGGTCGGGGTGCGAGTGGGTGACGATCACGGTGTGAATGTCGTCGATCGTGAAGCC
>JBBQMI010000313.1:0-3575 GCA_038328825.1 Acidimicrobiia bacterium
CCGCGCGACATCGCCAGCCGGGCGGCCAAGGTCGTCGTCGACGAGGGCAAGGGCGTCGGCCCCCTCAAGAACGGCGTGTACCTCGACTTCGCGGAGTCGATCGAGCGGCTCGGCCCGAAGGCCGTGGAGGAGCGCTACAGCAACCTCTTCGAGATGTACGAGCGCATCACCGACGAGAACCCCGAGAAGGTGCCGATGCGCATCTATCCGGCGGTGCACTACACGATGGGTGGGCTCTGGGTCGACTACGACCTCATGAGCAACGTGCCCGGACTGTTCGTGCTCGGCGAGGCGAACTTCTCCGACCACGGCGCCAACCGCCTCGGCGCGAGCGCGCTGATGCAGGGCCTCGCCGACGGCTACTTCGTGCTGCCGTACACGATCGGCAACTACCTCGCGCCGCTGCTCGGGTCCGACCCGGTCCCCACCGACGATCCGGTGTACGCAGAGGCCGAGGCAGAGGTGCGCGACCAGATCAAGGCGTTCCTGTCGACGAACGGCACGCACTCGGTCGACTGGTTCCACCGCGAGCTCGGCAAGATCGTGTGGGACAACTGCGGCATGGCCCGCAGCACCGAGAGCCTCGAGAAAGCGCTCGCCGAGATCCCGGTCCTGCGCGAGCAGTTCCACACCGACGTGAAGGTCCTCGGCGACGACGAGTCGATGAACCAGTCGCTCGAGAAGGCCGGGCGGGTGTCCGACTTCCTCGAGTTCGGCGAGCTCATGTGCCTCGACGCCCTGCACCGCGAAGAGAGCTGCGGCGGCCACTTCCGCGTCGAGCACCAGACCGAAGACGGTGAGGCCCTGCGCGACGACGAACACTTTGCGTACGCCGCTGCGTGGGAGTCGAACGGGGTCGGCCGCGCACCCACGCTCCACAGGGAACCGCTCGAGTTCGAGAACGTCCACCTCGCCCAGCGCAGCTACAAGTAGAGGGAATCCGAAGATCATGCACCTCAAGCTGCGCGTCTGGCGTCAGGCCGGTCCCAGGGCACCCGGCGCCTTCGAGTCGTACGACATGCCCGACGTGAGCCCCGAGATGTCGTTCCTCGAGCTCATCGACGAGCTGAACGAGCACCTGATCGGCGAGAGCAGGGAGCCGGTCGCGTTCGACCACGACTGCCGCGAGGGCATCTGCGGGTCGTGCTCGATGATGATCGACGGCCAGGCCCACGGCCCGTCACGTGGCACCGCGACCTGTCAGCTGTTCCTCCGGAAGTTCTCCGACGGCGACGAGATCACCGTCGAGCCGTGGCGCGCCGCGGCGTTCCCGGTGATCCGCGACCTCTCCACCGACCGCACCGCGCTCGACCACATCATCGAGGCCGGCGGGTTCATCTCCGCGCCCACAGGCAGTGCGCCCGACGCAAACCTGATCCTCGTCCCCAAGGAGGTCGCCGACGCGGCCATGGACGCCGCCGCGTGCATCGGTTGCGGAGCGTGCGTCGCCGCGTGCCCGAACAGCGCGGCCCAGCTCTTCACCGCGGCCAAGGTCGCCCACCTCAACCTGCTCCCCCAGGGTCAGCCCGAGCGCTGGAACCGGGTGCAGAACATGGTCGACACCATGGAGGACTACTTCGGCTCGTGCACGAACCACGGCGAGTGCGAGAAGGCGTGCCCGAAGGAGATCAGCATCGACTTCATCGCGATGTTGAACCGCGACTACCTCAAGGCGCAGTGGAAGAACCGCAAGCTCGAGTCGCAACGCGGCTGACGGTTTCCCCGTTGGTGCGATTGTCCACCTCAGAGGGGGCCCGATCGCACCAACGCTTCAGGTGGGCGCGGGGAACTCGATGTACTCGTCGATGATGAGGAGCGCGAGCTCCTTCGACGGTGGGACCTCGCCGTCGATGCGGCCGCGGTCGCGGAGGTCGTCGACGAGTCGGGTGAGGGTGGCGTCGAGATCGAGGTCCTCGGTGTGGTCGCGCCAGGCGTCGCGCTCGGCGTCGTCGGCGAAGCAGTAGGCCTTCCAGCTCACCGAGAACCGCAGCTCGTCCCAGTCGTAGGTGGCGACCGTCGTGTCGTCGTCGTGCACCGCCCAGCGACTGTCACCCACGAAGTCGAGCGTCATGCCCGGCCGCAGCGGTGCGATCCCGTCGTCGGGTGCATCGACCGGGTCCACGCCATGGAACACGGAGTCGGTGTCGAGCACGAGCGCGGTGTCGGCCGTGACCCTCCGCGCCGTGCCCGGGCCGGCGGGACCCTCGGGCCAGTACGCGAACTCACCCCCGTGGGCGTCGTGGAACCAGGCGACGCCCGTTGCGATCGGCATCCGGTACTCCTCGAACAACCCCGAGTGCCGCATCGCGACCAGGAGCCACTGCGGGTGCAGCTTGCGGTTCGCGCCCCGGAACTCGGGAACGTCGGTGTGGACCGCGAGCTCCTGGCCCGGGACCATGAAGTTGGCGAACACGATCGCCGGCTCGATCACGACGCGCCCGTGCACCTCCCGCGCCGCCTCGACGAAACCTTCGTGGAACAGGAACGGCTCGATGCCCTCGACGAGCGGGGTGGTGCCGTACGCATACTCCTCGCGGAAGTAGTTCGTGCGCGCCGCGAGCCGGGCCACGGGCTCGTCGCGTCGACGTCGGCCCCCGGAACGCAGGTGGTTGAGCACGGCGTCGTGGCGTTGGGTGAGCCCGCGGCCGATCTCCGAGTCGACGTGCTCCTGGGAGTACATGCCGTAGCGGCCGAAGCGCTCGCCGAGCGCGATCATCGCCGCGCCGCCGTCGCCGAACAGCGGATCGATCTCCACGAAGCCGGTCGAGCTCATGGCGCAACGCTACCCGTCGAGTTCGACGACCTCCACGACGTCGAGGTTGCGGAACTGCGCCTCGCTCCCGGCGGCCTCCATCATGAGGCCCGCGAACTTCTGGGTCTCGGGCAGGTTCGAGTTCGCCATGGCGGCCTCGTGCGAGGGGAACTCCACCATCATCACGTAGGTGCCGGGGCGGTCGTGGTCCTCGGCGAGGGTCCGCCGCACCGCCGATCGCCTGCCGGTGGTGGTGGCTTCCCACTCCTTGCCGACGGCCTGCACGCCGTCGATGTTGTCGGTGGTGAACTCGATGAGCTGGACGAATCCCATGGTGTGTGCCTCCGATCGTTCCGACCCTCTCGCATCCTGCGCCGAGTCGGGCACGACGTCAACCAGCGGCGTGGAGGGCGGCGCGGAGGTCGTCGACCAGGTCGGACGTCGTCTCGATCCCGACCGAGAGCCGGACGAGCGTGGGATCGACCTCGAGCGGCGAACCCGCGGCCGACAGGTGGGTCATGCGGCCGGGATGCTCGATGAGCGACTCGACCGCGCCGAGCGACTCCCCGAGCGTGAAGAGGCGCGTGGTCTCGACGATCGCGAGCGCGGCCGCTTCCCCACCGGCGGCGAGGAACGACACCATCCCGCCGAACGCGCGCATCTGCCGGGTCGCCACGGCATGGCCGGGGTGGTCAGCGAGCCCCGGGTACAGGACGCGCGCGACGGCAGGGTGCGCGCCGAGCATCTCGACGATCGCGGCCGCGTTCACGCAGTGGCGGTCCATGCGCACCGCGAGGGTCTTCACCCCGCGCAGCACGAGGTA
>JBBQMI010000314.1:0-3563 GCA_038328825.1 Acidimicrobiia bacterium
TGCCCGCTCGTCACCAAGGTCCACCACGAGGCCCGGACCCGCGCCGAGAAGGGGTACACGATCCTCTACGTGGGCCACGCCGGCCACGACGAAGCCGAGGGCACGCTCGCCGAGGCGCCCGACGCGATCAAGCTCGTCGACGGCGAGAGCGGCCTCGCCGCCGCCGCGGCCGAGGTGGCCGACCCGGAGAAGGTCGCGCTGCTCGCGCAGACGACACTCGCGCTGCACGACTGGCAGGGCGTGATGGACGACGCCCGCGAACGCTTCCCGTCGTTGTGGACCGCGTCGCGCAACGACCTCTGCTTCGCCACCACCAACCGGCAGGCCGCGCTCTCGGTGATCGCGGATCGGGCCGACGCGGTCGTCGTGATCGGCAGCGCGAACTCGTCGAACACCTTGGCGCTCGCCGAAGTGGCGCGCACCGCGGGCTGCCCGATCGTGCACCGCATCGACGGACCCGACGATCTCGACCTCGAAGCCCTCGGTGGCGCGCGGGTGGTGGGCGTGACCGCGGGTGCGAGCGCACCCGACGACGTCGTCACCGCGGTGATCGACAAGCTCGCGCCGAGTCGGGGCGTCGAGCTCGTGCGCGTCACCGAGGAAGACGAGTACTTCCCTCCCCCGCGCGAGCTGCGCGAGCTGATGCCTGCGCTCGACGCGCTCGTCGCGCTCTCGTTCGGCGGCGATCCCGTGGCCGCCCGCAACCGGGGCGGTTCGTTCTCGGGCGATCGTGCGGTCGCCGCGTCCGACGCCCTCGAAGGTCTCGCCCGCCGCGCCTGAGCCCGGTGCTTCGTCAGATGCGGCTCTTGGCGTCGTCGAAGAGCTTCTGGAGCTCGACCTCGAGTTCCTCGGTGAGCCGGGCGACCTCGGCCCGGTCGACGGTCTTGCCGGTCGTGCGCGGGTAGATCGGCGCGCCGATCACCACCGCCACCTTCTTGAGTCTCGGGATCGCCTTGCCCGACGCGAGGATCTCTTCGGTGCCCGCGATGCCCACCGGGAGGAGCGGGATGCCGCGCTTCACCGCGAGGTAGGCCGCGCCCTGTTGGAGGTCTTCGATCGTGTCGCCGTGGCCTCGGGTGCCCTCGGGGAACACGACGACGGGTTCGCCCCCGTCGATCACCGACAGCGCCGCCTTCACGGCCGCGCTCCCCGCGCCGCGGTCGACCGGGAACCCACCGAGCGTCGTCAGCAACCACGACACCGCGGAGTTGGCCCAGAGCTCCTGTTTCCCCATGAACCGCACCCGTCGGGGGGTGACCGACGCGGCGATGAACGTGTCGAGGATCGAGCGGTGCGTCGGCACGACCACGTACGCGCCCGAGGCCGGCACCACGCCCGCGTTGTGGACCTTCATGCGGAAGAGCACGAAGCAGCCGCCCACGAGGACGACCCTCGCGAGCTGGTAGAAGCCCTTCGAGGCGACCGAGTCGATGGTGTCGGGTTTCACGGACGAGCCTCCGTCGCGGCGCGGAACCGGTCGACGATCTCCTGCACGATCTCGGTCACCGGGCGGTCAGTCGTGTCGATCACGATCCCCCCGTCGGCCACGCGCAGCGGCGACGCGGCCCGACCCGAGTCGAGTGCGTCGCGCCGGGCGAGCGAATCCCGGACGGTGTCGACCGCGACCTCGCGATCGGCGGCGGCTTCGTCGCGCTGACGGCGCCGGGCCCGCTCGCCTTCGCTGGCCTTCAGGTACACCTTCACCGGCGCCGACGGGAACACGACCGTGCCGATGTCGCGTCCCTCCACCACGCCGCCGTCGTGGGTCGCCACCCAGTCGCGCTGGCGGGCCACGAGCTCCCTGCGCACACCCGGGTGGGCCGACACGGTCGACACCGACGCCGTGACCGCCGGGGTTCGGATCTCGGCGCTGACGTCGCGCCCGTCGAGGAGGACCGTACCCTCCAACTCGAGCCGGACCGTGGCCGCGATGGCGGCGACGACCGAGGCGTCGGCGAGGTCGACCTCGGCTTCGAGCGCGGCCAACGTGACCGCGCGGTACATCGCCCCGGTGTCGAGCACCCGGAGACCGAGCTCCTCGCCCACTCCACGCGCGACCGTCGACTTGCCCGACCCCGACGGGCCGTCGATCGCCACCACCTTCGGCTCGCGGTTGTCGGTCACGACGCGATCATCCCTCACGGCGGAGCCCGCCGAGGTCGTCGCCGAAGCCCGGGTACGAGACGGCGACGGCATCCCAGCCCTCGACGATCGTTCCCCCTGCGGCCGCGGTGCCCGCCACCGCCGCGGCCATGGCGATGCGGTGGTCGCCGTGGCTCGCAAGGGTCGCACCGGTCGGTGCCCCGCCACGGACGAGAAGCCCGTCGGGTCGGGCCTCGACCGCGACCCCGAGTCGGGAGAGGACGTCCTGGAGGGTGGTGATCCGGTTGCTCTCCTTCACCGCGAGCTCGGCCGCGTCGCGGATCTCCGTCACACCCGCGGCGAACGCACCCGCGACGGCGAGCACCGGCAGCTCGTCGACGATCGCCTCGCGACTCGAGATCACGGTGCCGTGGAGGGGAGCCGCCGTGACCGAGATGTCGCCGACCGGTTCACCGAGCACCTCACCGGTGACGCTCGCGTCGATCCGCGCGCCCATCTCGCGGAGCACGTCGAGGTACTCGACCCGGCCGGGGTTGAGGCTCACGCCTTCGATCACGATGTCCGAGCCGGGTACGATCGCCGCCGCGACCACGAAGAACGCGGCCGACGACGGATCTCCGGGCACGTCGAGCTCGAACGCGCTCGGTGTCCCGGCGCCGACCCGCAACGTCAACGCGTCGACGCGCTCGAGTGGTGCACCCAACGCGCTCAACATCCGTTCGGTGTGGTCACGACTCGGCGCCGGCTCCGTGATCTCGGTGACGCCACCGGCCTGCAGGCCGGCGAGCACGAGCGCCGTCTTCACCTGCCCGCTCGCGACCTCGAGCTCGACCCGTTCGCCGACGAGACCGCCGCCGCGCACGGTGAGCGGCGCGCGGTTCGCCTCGGATGCACCGTCGATCAGCGCGCCGAGCGCCCGCAACGGACGCACGACGCGACCCATCGGGCGGCTCCGCAACGACGCGTCGCCGGTGAGCACCGCGAGGTGCGGCTGCCCGGAGAGCAGCCCGGCGAGGAGCCGCAGCGTCGTGCCCGAGTTGCCGCAGTCGACGACGTTCTCGGGCTCGCGGATCCCCTCGAAACCGGTACCGGTGATCTCGACCGATGCACCGTCGACCTGAGTCGGCACCCCCAGCGAGCCGACCGCGGCGAGCGTGCGGCCGACGTCGTCGCCTGGCGCCAGGTTGGTGATGCGGCTCGTCCCGTCGGCGATCGCGGCGAAGAGCAGCGCCCGGTGCGAGATGCCCTTGCAGCCCGGGAGGCGGATCGTTCCGCGGAGCGGCACCCCACCCGCGATCTCGAACCGGTCTGCGGTCGTCGGGCTCATGCGATCGCGCTACGAGACGGGTGGTAGCCGAGCTCGACGAGACCGGCTTCGAAGGCCTCGATGCCGACGGCCGACACGACCATCACGAGCACGCCCTCGCGACCTTCCATCGAATGCGCGATCTCGAGGTCGG
>JBBQMI010000315.1:0-3561 GCA_038328825.1 Acidimicrobiia bacterium
CGGCCGGATCTCGACGCCGGGTTGGTCCATCTCGAACCGGAAGTACGTGATGCCGGCGTGCTTGGGCGCGTCGGGGTCGGTACGCGCGATCAGCATCCCGAGGTTGCAGATCTGCGCGGTCGACGTCCACACCTTCTGGCCGGTGATGATCCACTCGTCGCCGTCGCGCTCGGCCTTCGTCTGCAGCCCCGCGAGGTCGGAGCCGGCGCCCGGTTCACTGAACAGCTGACACCAGCTGTCCTGACCGTTGAGGATCCGTAGCAGCCACTCGTCCTTCTGCTCACGCGTGCCGTGGGCGACGATCGTCGGCCCGGCGAGCAGGTAACCCAGGCCGGCCGGCGGACCGACCGCGGGGAACGCGGCGATCTCGCGGTTCACGACGTTGGCGAGCCCGCGCGAGTAGCCCTTCCCGAAATCGTCTTCGGGCCATGTGGGCGCCGCGTAGCCGGAGCGGGCGAGGAGCTCCCACCACTGCGCCACGGTGAGGTCGGGGTCCCAGTTCTCGGTGAGCCAGGTTCGGACCTGTTCGGCGACCATCTCGTCGGTGATCACTGCCATCGCTACTGCTTCTCCATCGCCAAGAGTTCGAGCACCTTCTCCGACGGTCGCGCGATGACTGCGCGCGTCCCGACGAACACCACCGGACGTTCCATCAGCTCCGGATATTCCAGCAGGAGCGCGACGACGGTCTTCTTCGTCGCGTAGTCGCCGGCGTCGAGCCCCAGATCGGAGAACCGCTTGTCCTTGCGGACGAGCGCCTCCGGCGGATCGGAGATCGAGTCGACGATGCGTTCCAACGTCGCGCGATCAGGCGGCGCCTTGAGGTACTCGACGACGTCGGTCGTCAGGCCCTCGTCTTCGAGGATGGTCAGCGCGCCACGCGACTTGCTGCACTTCGGGTTGTGGAACACCAGGGCGTCCATCGGCCCCACGTTACCGGTCGAGCCGATCGCGAAGCTCAGCGACCGCGTCCTCCAGCGTCGCGACCCTCTCCTCGAGCCCGGTCCCCACGGGTTCCGGCGCCACGACCGGCACGGCCTCCGGCGATCCGTCGCCGAGCAGATGGGCCCAGCGCGCCTCCTTGCGGCCGGGTTCCCGCTCCAGACGCTCGACGAACGGCTCGTCCCGTCGGGCCAGCACGTCCAGCCCGTCCTCGACCTCCGCGAGGTCGGCGAAGGCATGGAGCCGCTCCGTGCGCGTCTTGAGCTCCGCGGGCGTCTGCGGACCGCGGAGGAGCAGAACGGCGAGGAGCGCCTGGCCCGCCGATCCCGGCTCGAGGACCTCGTCGACGCAGTGCCGGTACTTGATCACCCGGCTCCCCGGATACACCCCGCGCCGCACCAGTCCGTGGCCGCGCAACCCGTCGAGCGCGCGCTCGACGTCGTCGTCGCGGTAATACACGACGGGATCGCGGCTGGTCGTCTGGTTGCAGGCGTTCAGCAGTCCGTTGAGGCTCAACGGGTACGCGTCGGGGGTGGTCCGCTCCTTCTCGAGCAGGCAGCCCAGCACCCGGTTCTCCTCCACGGTCAGCTCCACGGCTCCACACTAGGAGCGCGTTCAGCCGAGCTGCAGCTGCGGACGGGCCACCGCATCGGCGAGCAACTGCAGGTAGCGGTCGCGCTCGACGTCGACCGCGCCGAGCGACACCAGGTGATCGGTCGTCCACTGCACGTCGAAGAGCACACCACCGCCCGAGACGAGTCGTTCGACCAGGGCCATGAGCGCGACCTTCGACGCGTCGGTCGCGCGGTGGAACATCGATTCGCCGGCGAAGAAACCTCCGATCGCGATGCCGTACACCCCGCCCACGAGCGCACGCTCACCCCCCTCGCCCGCGTCGGACCACACCTCCACGCTGTGGGCCCAACCGAGCCGGTGCAGCTCGCAGTACGCGTCGACGAAGCTCTTGTCGATCCACCCGTGGGGCCGGCTCGGTTCCGCGCACGCCTCCATCACCGCGCGGAACGCGACGTCGACCGTGACCGAGAACCGACGACTCGAGCGCCGCAGCGAGCGGCTCACGTGCAACGCGTCGAGCGGTAGGATCCCGCGCGGATCCGGCGACCACCACGCGAGCGGACCGCCGATCGCGATCCGCATCGGGAACAGACCTGACCGGTACCCGGCGAGGACGGTGCCCGGTTCGAGGTCGGCCCCGATGCCCACGATCCCGTCCGCGTCGGCATGGGATGGTCGCGGGAACTCGTAGCGGGTCGCCGGCGGATCGATCGGCACGCCGGTTCAGGCGAGGAGCGCGCGGGCGATGTGGCCCACCTGGATCTCGTCGGTGCCCGCGTAGATCTGCAGGACCTTCGCGTCGCGGCACAGCTGCTCGACCTCGTACTCGGCCATGTAGCCGTTGCCGCCGAAGAGCTGCACCGCTTCGAGCGAGACCTCCATCGCCGCCTGGGCGCCGTAGAGCTTGCACGACGACGCCTCGGCGAGGTTCATCGAGTGGCCCGCTGCGCCCATCTCGATCTGGCGGAACACGAGGTTCTGCAAGTTGAGGCGGGCGACCTCCATCTTCGCCAGCTTGAGCTGGATCAGCTGGTAGTCGCCGATGGGATGGCCGAACTGCACCCGGTCCTTGGCGTACTGGACGCACAGCTCGAGGCAGCGCTCCACGATCCCGAGGGCCATCGCCGCGACGCCGGTGCGCTCCATCGTGAACGTGGCCTTCGCGCCGTCGCGGCCACCGCCCGGCACCTCCTCGGTCTCGCCGAGCAACCGGTCTCGACCCACGCGCACGTCGGTGAGGAACAGCTGACCCGTCGGCGACGAGTGCATGCCCATCTTGCGGAGTGGCTTGCTCTGCTCGAACCCGGGCATTCCCCGCTCGAGGACGAAGTTCAGGATCTTGCGGTCGGCCGGCGCGTTTGCCTCGTCGAGCTTGCAGATGAACACGGTGGTGTCGGCGTAGGGGCCGTTGGTGATGAACGTCTTCGACCCGTTCAGCACGTACTCGTCGCCGTCGCGTCGGGCGGTCGACTGCATGCCGCCGAACGCGTCGGAGCCGGAGTTCGGCTCGGTGATCGCCCACGCGCCGATCGTGTCCATGGTGAGGAGGTCGAGGCCCCACCGTTCCTTCTGCTCGATCGTGCCCTTGCTCATCACCGCCGCTGCGGTGAGGCCCATGCTCACGCCCATGGCCGTCACCATGCCGGGAGAGCACCGACACAGCTCGATGATCGGGAGCATCATCAGCGCCGAATCACCACCGCCACCGCCACCACCGCCGTCGCGGGCCGCGTCCGCCGGCGCGGCGCCGTCGCGCTCCAGTCGTTCGCGCTCGATGCGACGCTTGAACCCCTCGCGCGCCATGGCGTCCATCCCGAACGTCCGCATGAGCTTGCGCAACAGGTCGTACGGCGGGAGGTCGCCGAACTCGAGGTCGTCGCGCTGCGGTCGGATCTCCCGATCGACGAAGTCGCGCACGGCGTCGCGCACCATCAACTGCTCGTCGCTCCACTGGAACATCTGATCTCCTCGTCGCTCCGGGCCCCGGTCGGTTCAGCGGGGCCCCTGGTCGGCCGGCCCGGTTCAGCAGGCCCCGCCCCACGG
>JBBQMI010000316.1:0-3553 GCA_038328825.1 Acidimicrobiia bacterium
GGAGGGCGGCGACGTCGCCGAGCCACGCCTCCCAGCGGTCGTAGGCGTCGGCGTCGAGACTCGAGAACTGGGCGATCTGCTCACGGCGCCGGACCGGGTCGCTCGGCAACGCGAGCGCCCGACCGTCGGCGCGGGGCGCGAAGTACGGCCCCTGCGGATAGACCCGGTACCCGTGCTTCGCGAGCTCGAGCTCACGCTGGATCTCGGGGGGCATCAGGCTCACGACGTACGAGAGCGCGGTGACCTTGTACTCGGGTCCCCACGGCTGCTCGGTGATCGCGGCTCCGCCGACCTGCTCGCGACGCTCGAGCACGGTCACGCGCGCACCGCGCTTCGCGAGCAACCCCGCGGCGACCAGCCCGTTGTGACCCCCACCGACGACGACGACGTCGAACGGCGCCGCCACACTCCCGGTCCGACTCATCTCGTCGCCCTCGCCCTACGCACGTTGGTGCGATTGGGCGCCGCCACGGGTGGACAATCGCACCAACGGGAGGTGGGGGCCGGGAGCACCTCGGCAGCTTTGCAGGTGGAGCCGCGATCGGGGATCAGGTCGGGAATTCGACGGTGCGGTCGGGGTCCACGATGAGCCGGATCTCGTCGCCGGGGTGGGGGACGTCGTCACCCGTCATCGCGACTTCGTACCGGGAGCCGTCGGACGCGGCGACGGTCAGCAGGAAGTGGTCGCGACGGAAGGTGCGGGCCTCGATCGTGCCGCCGATGGGGCCGTGCTCGTCGAGGCGGAGGCCGTCGGGCCGGGCGAGCCGGCGGCGCCCTCCGGTCACGATCGTGTTCGAGAACCCGAGGAACCGCGCCGCGAACTCCGTTGCCGGGTGCTGCCAGACGTGTTCGGGGAGACCGTCCTGCTCGATCCGACCGGCGCGCATGATCACGACGCGATCCGAGACCGCGAACGCTTCGTCGTGATCGTGGGTCACGAACAGCGCGGTGAGCCCGACGTCGATGAAGAGCGTCCGGAGCTCGACCATCAACCGGTCGCGCAGCTCGCGGTCGAGTGACCCGAGCGGTTCGTCGAGCATCAGCAGTCGGGGTTCGGGCGCGATGGCGCGCGCCAGTGCGACGCGTTGCTGTTCACCACCCGAGAGCTCGTGGACGCGTCGGTGCTCGTAGCCCGACAGACCGACTCTCGCGAGCGCGGTGCGCGCCCGGCGTTCGATCTTGGCGCGGGGACACCGTTGCATGCGGAGTCCGAACCCGACGTTGTCGACGACGTTGCGGTGGGGGAACAGCGCGTGGTCCTGGAACATGAGTCCGAAGCGGCGCAGGTGCGGTGGGACCCGCG
This sequence comes from Acidimicrobiia bacterium, assembly GCA_038328825.1. Classification (GTDB taxonomy): domain Bacteria; phylum Actinomycetota; class Acidimicrobiia; order IMCC26256; family JANYLB01; genus JANYLB01. The sequence goes on from JBBQMI010000316.1 coordinate 1,304, forward strand.
TGAGGTCGTCGCCGTCCCACGAGATCGAACCCGTCGCCTCGGGCTCCAGCCCGGCCACGACGCGCAGCAACGTGCTCTTTCCGCTCCCGCTCGGCCCGAGCACGCTCACGACCTCACCCTTCGCCACCGTGAGGTCGATGCCGTCGAGCGCGACGACGTCGCCGTACCGCACGGCGAGGCCCGCTGCGTGGAGCCCCGACCGGTCTTCGGCACTCACCGCTCGCCGGTCCCCGGAACGTGGAACCGTTCGATCACCAGCACCGCCGTGGCGGTGAGGACCATGAGGATCACGCTCGCCGCCATCGCCGCTCCGAACGGGGTGGCGCCCGGCCGGCCGAGCAACCGGTAGATCACCACCGGGAGCGTCGGCCGATCGGGGCGGGCGATGAACGCGGTCGCGCCGAACTCACCGAGCGAGATCGCAAAGGCGAACCCCGCGGCGACCGCTACCGCACGCGCACCGATGCGCAGGTCGACCTCGCGCCAGACGCGCGAAGGTCGGGCGCCGAGCACCGCCGCGACCTCCCGAAGGTGCGGATCGATCGACCGGAGCACCGGTGTCATCGTGCGGATCACGAAGGGGGTCGCGACGAGTGCGTGGGCGATGGGCACGATCCACCACGAGGTCCGCAGGTCGAGCGGTCGCGTGTCGAGCGCGACGAGGAACCCGAACCCGAGCGTGACGGCCGACACGCCGAGCGGCAGCGCGAGCAGTCCGTCGAGCGCCCGTGCGAACCGCCCGCCGTGCCGTTCGCGGTCGACGATCACCACCGAGGCGATCCCACCGATCAGGAGCGCGATCACGGTGGCCGCGACCGCGTAGGTCAGCGAGTTCCGGATTGCTTCGGCGGGCGCCACCAGGAAGGTGCTGCCCGTGCCGACGTCGCCGAGGGCGCGGTAGAAGCCGAAGCTGGGCCCGCCGGGTGTGGCGAACGAGCGCTCGATGAGGACCATGATCGGCAACGCGAGGAGTACCGCCATGACCGCGAGGTTGGCGACCACGAAGCTCCAAGCCCTCGGTCCGTGCGGGCGTCGGGCGGTCGCGGTCGCGGGGCGCAACCCGAGCGCGACCGCGTGGCCGCCACCTGCGAGGCCGCCGATCCCGAGCAGGACGACCACCGCGGCGAGCTGGACGATGGAGAGCGCGGCCGCGGTGCGTAGGTCGAGCAGGAGCGCGGTCTGGCGGTAGATCTCGGTCTCGAGCGTGGCGAAGCGCGGGCCACCGAGCACCAGGATCACGCCGAAGCTCGTGAACGTGAACAGGAACACGATCGCGGCCGCGGCGGCGATCGCCGGCCGCAGCGCGGGAAGCGTCACGTGGAGGAAGACGCGCGCGCGGCTCGCGCCGAGCATGCGGGCCGCCTCTTCCCGCCGGGGATCGAGGTGCGACCAGAGGCCTCCGACCGTGCGCACCACGACTGCGTAGTTGAAGAAGACATGCGCGAGCAGGATCGCCCAGACCGTGTCGGCGACGCCGAGGAAGCCGAGCGCGCCGCTCGGGCCGAGGAGCGCGAGGAAGGCAGATCCGACCACGACGGTGGGAAGCACGAAGGGCACGATGATCGCGGCGTGCAGGAGCCGGCGGCCGGGGAAGTCGTACCGCGCGAAGAGGCACGCGCCGGGGAGACCGATCGCAACCGTGAGCACGGTCGACACGACCGCCTGCCACACGGTGAACCACGCCACGTGGCGCAACCCCGCGTCGCCGACGACGTCGCCGATCGCGCCGAGGTCGAGGTGGCCGCGGTGCCAGAGCCCCCGACCCATGATCGAGCCGACGGGGTACACGAAGAAGATCGCCAGGAACATGAGCGGGACCAGCGCCGCGAGCAGCCACCAGGGTCGACGGGGCTGTCTCAGCGGAGGACGGTTTCGGTCCACTGGTCGATCCAGGAGTTGCGGTGTCGTGCGATGCGTGCGGGCGCGAGCGTGAACGGCGCCGGCGGGACGGGCGCGTAGCGGGCCCAGCTCGCGGGGACCGCGACGCCCGTGCGCACCGGGTACACGTACATCTGCTCGGGCACGCCGGCTTGGAACCGCTGCGACAGCATCCAGTCGACCAGGTCACGGGCGAGCGCGGGGTGCGCTGCGCCGCGCAGGATGCCCGCGAACTCGACCTGACGGAAGCACGTGTCGAGCGCCGCTCCGGTGGGGGCGACCGCCGGGGTCCCCTCGGTCACACCCTCGGGCGGGCTCGACGCGTACGACACGACGAGCGGGTACGCGCCGTTCTGGCCACCGCCCGCGAAG
>JBBQMI010000317.1:0-3542 GCA_038328825.1 Acidimicrobiia bacterium
TGGGGGTGGTCCCCAGCGTCGAAGTCCACTCTCGGAGCGCGTCCCGGTCGAGGTCCTCGATCGGGACGCGCATGCGCTCGATGATCCGTCGGAACGCCACGTCAGGCCGCGATCAGCTCGATGACCGGATTCAGGATGGCGAGGTAGCCCCGGTGCGCGCCGACGGTGCCTTCGGCGTCGATCTGCCGGCCCAGCTCGATCCCCACGACCCGGCGACGGCCGAGGAAGACGAGGAGCACGCCACCGGTGTCGTCGACCACGACGCACTCGAGTGAGGCGACGTTGCCCCACGGCTGGACCCGCATCGACCGGATCGTTCCCGAGATGTGGGTGTGCTCCCGCCAACGGATCGAGCCGATCGGCGCGCTCGCCGAGTGGCGGGCGTCGGGGAGTACGGTCACCGCGCCGGTACCGGGGCCTCGGTCTCGCCCATCACGAACGGGACCATCGTGACGTTCGCGTGCTCGAGCTTGCTGACTGCGTTCGCGATCTCGTCACCGGTGTGGTCGTGGAGCAGGCGGTGCCAGAACCGCTTGTACAGCCGATGCGGGAGCAACACCGTCGTCTCGGTGCGGCCGTCAGCCACCTCTCGCGCCACGACTTCGAGCGCGGCATGCGCAACGCGCCGGTCGGGGCAGTCGACGAGCTCGAGCGGCACCCGAGAGAGTCCGAGGTTCCGCCACGCCTCGGCGAGCTCCTCCGCAGCCTGGCGATCCCAGGCGACGTGCACCGCGCGCATCTCGTCGGGAACCAGCGTGCGGGCGTACTGGATCGCCCGCGCGGTGCTCTGATCGAGCCGCGCCACGAACACCAGGACCACGTGTCGTCGCAGCACGGGCGCCGTCGCGGCGACAGCAGCGTCGTGCTTGAGCTGGCGGTCCTCCGACTCGTACTGCTTGTTCAGCCGCGTGAGGAGCAACACCATGATCGGGATCAGCAGGATGACGACCCACGCGCCTTCCATGAACTTGAACCGGATGAAGATGATGAGCACCACGAACGACAGGAGCGCGCCGAAGCCGTTGATGAAGATGCCCTTGCGCCAACCCGCCTCCTTGTGGGTGCGGTGGTGCTTCGCCATGCCGGCCTGTGACAGCGTGAACGAGAGGAAGACGCCGATGGCGTAGAGCGGGATGAGCCGCTCGACCTTCGCGCCGGTGGCGACGATCAGCACCGCCGCGCTCCCGGCCAGGAAGATGATGCCGTTCGAGAAGACGAGCCGGTGCCCGCGCTTGGTGAGTTGCTTGGGCATGAAGTTGTCGCCGGCGTGGAACGACGCGAGCCGCGGGAAGTCGGCGAAGGACGTGTTCGCCGCGAGCACGAGGATCAGCATCGTCCCGGCCTGGAGCGCGTAGAAGAGCACGGACCCGAGACCATTCGAGCCGAAGACCTGCTTGGCGACCTGCGAGATCACCGTCGGGTAGCCCGACTCGTAGGGCACCGGGTGCACGTGCGAGGCGAGGAACGAGAGCCCGAAGAACAACGTGCCGAGGACCGAGCCCATGATCACGAGCGTGCGGCGGGCGTTGAGCCACTCGGGCTTCTTGAACGCGGTCACGCCGTTCGAGATCGCCTCCACGCCGGTGACCGCCGTGCCGCTCACCGCGAACGCGTGGAGCATCACCGCGAGCCCCGCGCCGTAGAAGATCCCGTTGGCCGCGCTGCCCTGCGTCTTCGCTTGGAGCATCCCCTTGGCGTACGGGATGGTGGAGAGGTTGCCACCGATGAGCTTCACCACGCCGATGACGAGCATCAAGCCCATCATCCCGATGAAGAAGTAGGTGGGGATCGCGAACACCGTGCCCGATTCGCGCACGCCCTTCAGGTTCATCAACGCGATGATCCCGATGAACGCGAGCGAGATCGGCACGCCGTACGGACTCATGCCCGGGAACGCAGAGATCAACGCTGCGGTTCCCGCGGCAGTCGACACCGCCACCGTCAGCACGTAGTCGATGAGGAGCGAAACACCCGCGACCTGCGCGGGGATGAGACCGAAGTTGTCGCGGGTGACCATGTACGCGCCACCGGCGGTCGGATACTCCTTGATCGTCTCCCGATAGGAGAGGATCAGGAAGAAGAGCACCACCAGCATCGCGACCGTGACACCGGTGACGAGACTGAACGCCGCGACTCCCACCGCGACGAACAACACGCGCAGGATCTCTTCGGTCGCGTAGGCCGACGAGGAGATGCAGTCGGACGAGAACACCGCGAGCGCGACCGGAATGCCGAGGCGCTCGTGCTCGAGCTGATCGGTGTCGAGCGGCGGACCGAGCAACCTGTTCTTGATCCGGTAGCGGCGGCTCTCCGGGAGGTCGACCGGCGGCCGGGCCGGGAACGGCTTCGGCGCCTTGTCGGTGGCGGGTCCGGGAGGCCTCGAAGGGCCCATCGTGCGCATCGTGTCAGTCAATCATGTCCCCGACCCCTGGGCCGATCGACCGACTGCCCGACGTCGGCGTAGCATGCGCTCTCGTCATTGGAGCTCTGCGGGAGATGCGGGTGCATGTCGTTGTCGTAGGTTGCGGACGGGTCGGCAGCGAGCTGGCCGGACTGCTCGAGAAAGCCGGCCACACCGTTGCCGTGGTCGACAAGCGCAAGTCCGCGTTCCGGCGGCTGCCGACCGGCTTCGGCGGGACCACGGTCGACGGCTTCGGCTTCGACCGCGACACGCTCGTCGAGGCCGGGGTCGAACGCGCGGGCGCGTTCGCCGCGGTCACGAGCGGCGACTACTCCAACATCATGTCGGCGCGGGTCGCTCGCGAGACCTTCGAGGTCGACCGGGTCGTGGCCCGGATCTACGACCCCCGACGCGCCGTGATCTACCAGCGGCTCGGGATCCCGACGGTCGCCACCGTGTCGTGGACCACTGACCAGGTCATGCGTCGCCTCCTTCCCGACACGCTCGCTGCCGACTGGGTCGACTCGAGCGGCCAGGTGTCTCTCGTCGAGCGGGCGCTCCCGGCTGCCTGGGCGGGCAAGCGCCTCGCCGGCTTGTCGGAGCCCGGTCGGTTCACGCTCGCGGCGGTCACCCGATTGGGCGCCGCGCGGGTTCCCTCCGCCGATCTCGTCGGCCAGGAGGGCGACATCCTCCACTTCGTGGTCGAGACCCCCGCGCTCGACGCGCTGCAGGAACGGCTGCTCGGGCCCGAAGAAGGAAGCCACTGATGCGCGTCGCGATCGCGGGTGCCGGCAACGTCGGCGTGTTCATCGCCGAGGAGCTCACCAAGAACGCCCACGACGTGCTGCTCATCGAGCAGAGTCCCGAGGTCGTCGCCCGGCTCCGGATGAGCGAGGGCATCGAGGTCAGGGTCGCCGACGCGTGCGAGGTCGCATCGCTCAAGGAAGCCGGACTCGAGACCTGCGATGTGGTCGTGGCCGCCACCGGCGACGACGAGGACAACCTCGTCGTGTCACTGCTGGCGAAGACGGAGTTCGCGGTTCCGCGCGTGATCGCCCGCGTCAACCACCCCAAGAACGAGTGGCTCTTCACCGAGGCATGGGGCGTCGACATGTCGGTCTCCACACCCCACCTCATCACC
>JBBQMI010000318.1:0-3539 GCA_038328825.1 Acidimicrobiia bacterium
GAGGCCGCGCTTCGGCTCCATCACCGCGAACTGCGCTTCGGGGCACGCGACGCGGATGTCGACACCTCCGAGCATCTCCATCCCGCCGGCGGTGCAGTACCCGTTCACCGCGGCGATGATCGGCTTCCAGATCTTGGCGCCGCGCAACACCGCTCTCGTTCCGTCGTCGAGTCGGTAGCCGTCGACCTCGGTCACGCCCTCGTCCACGATCCGCTGCTGGAGCTTCGTGATCGCGGGGACGTAGGTCTTGAGGTCGGCGCCGGTGAAGAACGCATCGCCCACACCGGTGATCACCGCGACCCACGCGTCGGGATCGGCGTCGAAGCGTTCCCACGCCGCGCGCAGCGCCTTGAAGTGCTCGAGATCGGCCGAGTTGCGGGCCTCGGGCCGATCGATGGTGATCAACACCGTGTGCTCGACGGGGCCGGGCTCGTATCCGATCACAACCTGACACGCTAGTCAGGTTCGTGCGAAGCTGGGCTCGTGAGCGCCACTCCCGAACGCCGCCCCAAGGTTCTCGTGACCGCACCGTTCCGCGGGGAGGGACTCGCCACGCTCGAGCGCCTCGCCGACGTCGTGCTCGATCCCTGGATCGACCACCGACCGCTGCGCCTGTACAAGGCCGAGCAGCTCGCCGAGCGCATCGTCGCCGAGGGCGCCGACTTGATCGTCGTGGAGAGCGACTCGGTGAAGGGGCCGGTGCTCGACCTCCCGCTCCGCGCCATCGGCGCGTGTCGTGGTGACCCCACCAACGTCGACGTCCCGGGTGCCACCGCCGCGGGGATCCCAGTGCTGCGCGCGCCGGGCCGCAACGCCGACGGCGTCGCCGAGATGACGGTCGCGCTCCTCTTCGCGGTGAACCGCGGCGTCGTGCGAGCCGACCTCGACGTCCGCTCGGGCGAGGTCTGGCGTGACGGCACCATCCCCTACCAGCGGTTCCGGGCGTGGCAGCTCGCCGGCCAGACTGCCGGCCTCGTCGGCCTGGGCTCGGTCGGGCGGGCCACGAAGTGGCGGCTCGAAGGGCTCGGCATGAACGTGATCTCCTACGACCCCTACAACCCCGAGGCGACGCACTCGCTCGACGACCTCCTCGCCGAGGCCGACGTCGTGTCGATGCACGCGATGGTCACCCCCGAGACCGAGGGCATGATCGGCGCGGCGCAGTTCGAGCGCATGAAGGAAGGAGCGGTGTTCGTGAACAGTGCGCGCGCCCTCCTCCACGACACCGACGCGCTCGTCGACGCGCTCGTCACCGGCCACCTCGCCGGTGCCGGCCTCGACCACTTCGTCGGCGAGCACCTCTCGGTCGACCATCCGTTGTGTGCGATGCCGAACGTCGTGCTCACGCCCCACATCGGTGGCGCGACCTACAACACCGAGGCGAACCACTCCAAGCTCATCGCCGACGACCTCGCCCGCCTGCTCGCCGGTGAGCGTCCCCTCCACATCTGCAACCCCGAGGTGCTCGCGTGACACCCAAGACCACCCTCACCGCGCAGGAGACGAAGGAACAGCTCCTCTGGACCGCGCAGGAGATGCTCCGATCCGGTCTGGTCGAAGGCACCGCGGGGAACCTCGGGGCCCGGCTCCCCGACGGCAACGCCGTGCTGACCCCGTCGAGCGTCGACTACACGACGATGACCCTCGACGACCTCGTGGTCTGCGATCTCGACGGCAACGTGCTCGAGGGCGAGCGCGGCCCGACGACCGAGAAGGCCCTGCACCTCGGCGCGCTCCGGCTCCACGAGGAGATCAACGCGACGATGCACTGCCACGCGAAGTTCGCCACCATGTTCGCGCTCACGCGCCAGCCGATCCCCGCCGTGATCGAGGAGTTCGTCGTGTACGTCGGCGGCGATGTGGAGTGCGCCGACTACCGCACCACCGGCACCGACGAGCTCGGCGAGGAGATCGCCAAGCGGGTCGCCGACCGGGCGTGTGTGCTCATGGCCAACCACGGGCTGTTCGCGGTGGCGAAGGACCCGAGATCGGTGCTCCACGTCGCCCAGCTGGTGGAGCGGACCGCCGAGATCGTGTGGGGCGCCCGCCTCCTCGGCGAGGTCGTCCCGATCCCTGGTGAGGTCAACGACACGTTCGCGGGCTACTACCGCTACGGCCGCACCGGGAAGTTCTGACCCGTCCCGCCTCTGACTCGCCTGCCTCTGACCACCTCGGAGACATCCCGTCCGGTAGGGTGCAGCTTCACGGGGGGAACGACCAGAACAGGGGCAGGGCCGTGCGACTCGTCGCTTATCTCGATGCCAACTCCGGCAGCATGATCGCCGGCGCGATCGCGGCCGGGTTCGCGGGTATCGCCGTCGTCTTCAAGGTGGGTTGGCGGCGCTTCGTCGCCTTCTTCTCGCCGAAGGCGCGCGCCGAAGCCAAGGCGGCCGCCGCCGCGAAGACCGCCGACGCGCCCGCCATCGCCGTCGACGACGCGTAGCGCGCCACCCGCCGACCGCTCGGCCGATGACCGACAGCGGGCTCGAGCCCGGTTCCTTCCGTGACCCGGCGACGCGGGTGTTCTACGCCGACGGCAGGGTGTTCCGTGGCCTCGACGCGACCGCGGCCGACGACTGGGCGACGCTCTCCGCCACGACCTTCTTCCCGACGTTGCTCGCCGAGGGCAAGGCAGTCGGCACCCGCTCCGTCGAGCTGACCGAGGTTCCCGGCGGACCACCCGGCGAGTACACGGCCGTGCTCGAGCACGACCGGATCCCGTTCGTCTCCGACCCCTACGAGTGGTCGTTCGAGATGCTGCGCGACGCCGCGCTGCTCCACCTCGAGATCCTCGTCGCCGCGCTCGGCGAAGACATCACCATGAAGGACGGCTCCGCGTTCAACGTGCAGTGGGAGGGCCGCCGACCGGTCTTCATCGACATCGGCTCGTTCGAGGTGCTGCGCGGCGGCGGGCCGTGGATCGGCTACCGCCAGTTCTGTCAGACGTTCCTGTACCCGTTGATGCTGGAGGCCCACCTCGGCATCCCGTTCCAGCGCTACCTCCTCGGCCATCTCGACGGGCTCGAGCCCACGGAGATGCGTCGCATGCTCTCGGGCCGCAAGCGGTTCAAGAAGGGCGTGTTCCGCCACGTGTTCCTCCACAGCGTGGCGGAGTCGCGCGTCACCCAGGGCGGTACCGCGCTCAAGGACGAGATGGGCAAGGCCGGGTTCGGCAAGGAGCTCACCCTCGCCACCGTGAAGAAGCTGCACACGCTGATCGGCAAGCTCCGCTCGAAGCGTTCGGAGTCGGGCTGGAAGCAGTACCGCGAGACGTGCTCGTACTCCGACGCCGACCGCGCCGCGAAGGAGCGGTTCATCCGCACTGCGGTGGAGGGCATGCAGCCGGACCTCTCGTGGGATCTCGGTTGCAACGACGGCGCGTACGCACGGATGATCGCCGAGCAGGGCGGCACGGTCGTCGCCGTCGACTTCGACGACGTCACCGTCGACGCCCTCTACCGGTCGCTGCGCGCCGACGGGCCCGACAACATCCTCCCCCTCGTGATGGACCTCGTCGATCCGTCGCCCGCGCGCGGGTG
>JBBQMI010000319.1:0-3533 GCA_038328825.1 Acidimicrobiia bacterium
ATCCGAGACGTGGAGCGAGCGGACGGACCCACCGAACCAGCCACCACCGACGCCGCGAGCGGAGCGATCCAAGACGTGGAGCGAGCGGACGGACCCACCGAACCAGCCACCACCGACGCCGCGAGCGGAGCGATCCGGACGTGGAGCGAGCGATGGAGATCGTGATCCGGCCGGCGGCACCCGGCGACGCCGAGGCCATCCGGGCCATCTACAACCCCGAGGTGCTGGAGTCGACGGTCACGTTCGACTTGCGACCCCGCACCCTCGGGGAGCAGCTGGCCTGGCTCGAGGTCCACTCCGGTGGTCATCTCGCGATCGTCGCCGTCGACGACGGCACCGACGGGCCCGGTCCTGAGGTCGTCGGGTTCGGGTCGTTGTCGCCGTACCGGTCCCGGCCCGCCTACTCGACGACGGTCGAGAACTCCGTCTACGTCCGGCGCGATCGCCAGGGCCAGGGCATCGGTCGGGCGCTGCTCTCGGAGCTCGCGGTCCGGGCGACTGCGCACGGCTTCCACGCGATGATCGCCCGCATCGTGGGCGACCACGGGGCCTCGATCGCGCTGCACCGAGCGTGCGGCTTCGAGATCATCGGCACCGAACGCGAGGTCGGCCGCAAGTTCAACCGCTGGCTCGACGTCGTGCTGATGCAACGCATGCTGTGAGCACACGCGAGCGAACCGCCACCGACCTGGCACGACGGGGCATGTGGAGCGAGCGAGGGCTCGAAGACGTACACCGCACCGACGAGCGAGCGGAGCAATCAGAGATGTGGAGCGAGCGGAGGCTCGAAGACGTACACACCGCACCGACGAGCGAGCGGAGCAATCAGAGATGGTGGGCCGGGCAGGATTCGAACCTGCGTAGCTTGCGCAACTGGTTTACAGCCAGTCCCCTTTGGCCACTTGGGTACCGACCCGCAGGGCCGCGTACGATAGCAGCCGATCTTCGCCGCCGACCCGCCGTGCGGCCGACCCGAGAGGTGTGCCAATGCCGAGCTTCGACGTCGTTTCCGAGGTCGACAACCAGGAGGTCCGCAACGCGGTCGACCAGGCCAGCCGGGAGATCGCCAATCGCTTCGACTTCAAGAACACCGACAGCTCGATCGAGCTGAAGGAACATGCGATCGAGCTCGAGACGGCCAGTGAGGAGCGCCTCAAGGCCCTGACCCAGGTGCTCGAGGAGAAGTTCGTCAAGCGCAAGGTGTCGTTGAAGTCGCTCGACTACGGCAAGGTCGAGGAGGCGTCGAAGGGCGCGGTCCGCCAGACGGTCACGCTCGCCGTCGGCATCAACTCCGACAAGGCCCGGGAGATCGGCAAGTACATCAAGGGGCTCGGGATGAAGGGCGTGCAGCACCAGGTCCAGGGTGAGCAGCTCCGTGTGACCGGCAAGAAGCGCGACGACCTGCAGAACGTGATCGCGAAGCTCAAGGAGCAGGACTTCGGGATCCCGCTCCAGTTCGAGAACTTCCGCGACTGATCTCCCGCTCTCGGTGCTGCGACGGCCCGGGATCGCTACTGGGTTCCGCGCCAGACGTAAGTCAACATGATCCCCATCACATCGGCGTACGGCTGCGAGTTGTCGTAACGAGCCGTGACGCTGTAGCTGTGCCCCGCGGTCACCTTGTGATGCAGGGGGCAGCCGGGGATCTTCGAGAGGTGCGTCGGGTTCGAGTGGTACTGGGCGACACCCGTGCATGCGACCTGTCCGGTGGTGGCGTCCTTCAACGAGATGTCGATCCCGCCCTCGTGGAGGTGACCCCCGGAGAAGACCGCGATGCCGTCGGCGGGCGAGGTCCACGACCGTGTGGTGGTGAGCACACTCCCCGGACCGCCCGTGCCCGGCACCTGGTACGTGGAGCCCCCACAGCCGGTGACGTCCTGGAAGAGCGGGATGAGCGGCCGCGAGTTCGACGCGTTCGCACCCGGCTCGTAGGTCAGCGTGTACTGGATGTACACGGTCTTGGCGGGCGTCCCCGGTGCGGTCTCGTTCATCAGGTGATAGATCGATCCCCACGGATCGTTCGCGCCGACGAGGTACGAGTACGGGTCGGCGAGCACGAGTGGGGTGCGCTCCATCCCCGAGCCCATGAAACGCTCCGCCCGCCCCGGGCAGAGTGCATCTTCGCGAACCGGCGTGGTGAACACGATGTGGTGGAGGTGGACCTCGTGCACGCTCACGGGTGCGAAGTTCGCGTCGACGATGTCGAACGTCGCACCCTTGAGGCCGAACGCACCCGTGGGCCGCGGCATCCCCGAGGTGGGTGAACCGGTCACCTCCTGGCCCGCGCCGAGCGTGAAGGGCCCGTACCGGAAGGTGGTCGTGACGTCGGCGCCACCGCCGGGAGGTGCGTTCAGCAGCGGCGTACACGCCACCCCCGCGAGCATGACCACCGCGAGCAGCGGCACGATCCGGCGCAGGACTTGACCCATGATGCGCTCCCCCCACGAGAATGCGATGACGCGTTCCTAACAGGTGCACCACACCTTGTCGATGGGGGGAACATCAGGGTTTCGTGAAGGTCGGAACCACGACGACCGGCCCGGAGGCCGGCCGTCGCAGGGCGGTGGGGTGTGATCGTGGATCAGCTCAGACTTCCTCGCCACGGAGGCGGGCGACGCGGTCGGCGGTCGGCGGGTGGGTCGTGAACAGGTTGGCGAAACTCGCCGTGCGGCCCGTGAGCGGGTTGATGATGTAAGCGGTCGCCTGCGCCGGGTCGACGTGCATCGGCACCTGCTTGGCCGTCGCCTCGATCTTCAGGAGTGCCCGGGCCAACGACTCTCCGTCGCCCCCGAGCAGCTCGGCGCCGGCGCTGTCGGCCTCGTACTCCCGCGACCGACTGATCGCCATCTGGATCATCACCGCCGCGATCGGAGCGAGGATCGCCATGGCGAGCGTGCCGAACACGTTGTTGTTCCGGTCGCCACCGCCGCCACCGAACATCGCGCCCCACATCACCATGCGGGCGATGAAGGTGATGCCCATCGCCATCGCCGCCGCGACCGAACCGATGAGGATGTCGCGGTTCTTCACGTGGCTCATCTCGTGGGCGAGCACGCCTCGGACCTCGTCGGGCTCGAGCACGCGGAGCAGTCCCTGGGTCACCGCGACCACGGCGTGGTCGGGGTTCCGCCCGGTCGCGAACGCGTTCGGCTGCTCCGCGGGCGAGAGGTACACCTTCGGCATCGGGATACCGCCGCGCTGCGCGAGCTCCCGAACGGTCGCGTAGAGCTGCGGCGCGTCGGCCTCGCTCACCTCGCGGGCGCCGGCGGCCTTCACCGCGAGCTTGTCGCTGAACCAGTAGGAACCGCCGACGAACACCAGCGCGATCCCGAAGCCGAGCACCAGGCCCGCCTGACCGAAGAACGACCCGATCACCATGATCAGGGCACCGAAACCGGCCAGGAGGGCGAACGTCTTGATCGTGTTCTTGCTCATGTCTGCATCACCTCCATGTTCAACGACGCACCACGTCCGGGCGTTCCCCGGGATCGCGAGAATCCGCGGTCAGGAGAAGAAGCGGAGCCGGCGGACTC
>JBBQMI010000320.1:0-3531 GCA_038328825.1 Acidimicrobiia bacterium
CGTCGGTGTGCTCGTCGCGCAACGCGCCCTCGCGTACGGGATGCAGCTCGTCGCGTACGACCCCAACGTCAGCGCCGACCGGGCCCGCCAGCTCGGCGTGCAGCTCGTTTCCACGCTCGACGAGCTCATGGCCGTCGCCGACTTCCTCACCGTGCACCTGCCGAAGACCCCCGAGACGCTCGGGCTCATCGGCCGCGACGCGTTGCTGAAGGCGAAGCCGAACCTCCGGATCGTGAACACCGCGCGCGGCGGGATCGTCGACGAGGAAGCGCTCGCCGAGGCCGTGCGGGAGGGCCGCATCGCCGGCGCCGCGCTCGACGTGTTCGTGAAGGAACCGACCACCGAGAGCCCCCTCTTCGGGCTCCCGACCGTGGTCGTCACGCCGCATCTCGGCGCCTCGACCGCGGAGGCCCAGGACAAGGCCGGCCAGACGATCGCCGAGCAGGTCGTGCTCGCGCTGCGCGGTGAGTTCGTGCCGTTCGCGGTGAACCTCGCCGCCAACGAGGCGAATGCGACCGTACAACCGTTCCTCCCGTTGTCGGAGCGTCTCGGTCGTCTCTTCACTGCGCTCGCGGGAGGCGTGGTCGACGTGCTCGAGGTCAGCTACGAGGGCGCGATCGGCGACTACGACTGCAAAGCGCTCACGCTCGCGGTCCTGAAGGGTGTGCTCGCGCCGGTGGTCGACGTCCCGGTCTCGTTCGTGAACGCGCCGCAGATCGCAAAGGAGCGGGGCCTCACCGTGCGCGAGACCACGTCGGGCGCGGCGCGCGACTACGTGAACCTCGTCACCCTGCGCGGCCGGATCGCCGGCCGCGCGGTGCACGTCGCCGGGACGCTCACCGGCACCCAGGAGCTCCCGCGCATCGTCGGTATCGACGACCACCTCGTCGATCTCCCGCCGACCCGACACATGCTCGTCGTGCACAACGACGACCGACCCGGGATGATCGGCACGGTCGGCACCGTGCTCGGCGAGGCCGGGCTCAACATCTCCGACATGGACGTCGGCCGCGGTGCCGATGGCAACGCCGCGCTGATGGTGCTGTCGCTCGACGTCGTGGTGGCCCCCGATGTGATCGCGGCGCTGTCGGCCCGCCCGGGGATCCTCCTCGCGCAGCCGATCGAGCTCGAGTAGGTCAGCTCAGCGCTTGGCTTGGCGGAGGCCGTCGGCTTCCGCGTCGCGCGCGTCGACGTAGCAGCGGTCGGCCTTGGTGCGGTCGTAGTTCTGACCGCCGGGGACGTGGAAGATCCCGCTGGTGAGCTTGGCCTTGATCGGGTGCGACACCGGGCACGCGTCCCCAGCGGGCTCGATCCACGTGCTCGCGCTCGATGCTGCGGGCGGAGCGGCCGCGACCGGCGTATCGGGCGCGGCCGGAACCGGCCGCGGGAGGTCGACGGGGCCTGCGACCGACGTCGCCGCGAAGCGCTTCCACAACCCGTACGCGGCGGCCGCGAGGAGACCGAGGAAGAGCAGGCGGCTGAGGAACTTCATCATCTCGGCATCTTCGCACGCGAGCGCCGGGGGATCGACTTCGTCAGGCCGGGCGCGTGAGGCCCGCACGGATCCGCGCCCCGTCGACGATCTCGTCGACGATCCTGCAGGCGGCGACCACGTCGGCGACGCTCCGCCAGGGTGCCGGGTCGTCGGGCAGGTGGGCGTACTCGCCGGTGCGGACGCGGATCGACCGCATCCCGGAGGCTCGGGCGGCAGCGACGTCCTTGGCGGGACGGTCCCCCACCAAGAGCGCTCGATCCGGCGTGACGCCGAGGCGGGCGAGCGCGAGGAGCACGGGTGCCGGATCCGGTTTGCGGTGGTCGCGTCCGAGCTCGTCGCTGAAGACGATCACGTCGAAGGCCGCGTCGAGGCCGAGCCCGACGAGCTTGGATCGTTGAATCGCCGGGTCGCCGTCGGTCACGAGGCCGATCGGGATCCGGGCGCGGAGCTCCTCCAGCGCGCGCATGGCGCCCGGGTAGAGAGGCAGGCGCGCGGGCGTGTGGTGTCGGAACGCGGCGACGAGCGGCGCGACGGGGAGATCGGCACAGCCGATGCACGCGAGGGCCCGATCGATGATGCGACCACGGTCGGTGCCATCGGCGGCGATCGTGCGCAGCGCCTCGTGGAACGACACCGGGGGCGCACCGAGCTCACCGCCACGCCGGGCGACGTCGGCCCAGGCGCCGTCGAGCCAAACCGATTGCGGGAAGAGGGTGTCGTCGAGGTCGAAGAGGACCGCGTCGAGTTCCTCCGGGTCGTCGAGGTCGTCGGCGTCGGTCATCCGGCGATCTCCTCGACGACCAGGTCGGCCACCAGTGCGGGGAGCGACGCGGTGTGATCGGGTTCGTTGACCGCGACGAGCGCGCGCGTCGCAGGGTCGCTCAACACCGACGCCACCCGTGGACCCACGTGGCCGTCGCCGTAGGGAGAGGGTGCGGCCGCGGCGCGGCGTTGCGCGACCGGGTCGAGGAACGCACGCGTGGCCGCGACCGCGGCGCCGGCATCGAGCCCGGTCAGCGCCGACGTCCCCGCGAGCACGCCTTCCCACCGGGGAGTGGAGCGGCGGAGCACGACCACCGGAACTCCGAACCACGCGGCCTCTTCCTGCAGGCCGCCGGAGTCGGTGACGACGACCCGTGCGGTGGCGATGGCGTCGAGCATCTCCCCGTACCGCAGGGGCGCCTCCACCCGGACGCCGGGTGCGCTCGAGAGCGTGTCGAGGACGCCGGCGCGCGTGAGGCGGTCTCGGGTTCGCGGGTGGAGAGGAAAGCGCACCGAGCCGACCTCGGCGCCGAGCCTGGTGACCAGCTCGACGAGCGTATGGAGACGGATCGGATCGTCGACGTTGGTGGCGCGGTGCGCGGTGACGACGAGGCCGTGGCGCTCGGCCGGCGCGACCGGTCGGGGGCCGAAGCGGCGGAGGCTGTCGGTCACGGGGTTGCCCACCACGGCGATGCGCGCCGCGGGGACGCCTTCGGCTTCGAGCATGTGGCCCGCGAGCGCGGTGGGTGCGAGGTGGAAGGCCGCGAGTCCGCCGACGGCCCGACGGTTGCCTTCCTCGACCGACTCGTCGTTGAACGAGCGGAGTCCGGCTTCGAGGTGGATCACGGGAACGCGATGACGCCGCGCCGCGAGCGCGAAGAGCGGCACCGTGTAGGTGTCGCCGAGGAGGAGCACCGCCTCGGGCCGCTCGGGTCGCGCGAGCTCGTCGAAGGCTGCGGTGAGCATCGCGCCGACGCGCTCCGACTCGGAGCCGGTAGGCAGGTCCCAGCGGACGTCGGGCTCGAGCGCGAGGTCGGAGAAGAACGCGTCGGCGAGACCGGGGTCGGTGTGCTGGCCGGTGGCGAGGGTCCGGACGTGGCCGCCCGCGGCCCGCAACGCGGTCACGACCGGCGCGAGCTTCACGATTTCGGGGCGGGTGCCGAACGGCACGAGCACCGAGAGCGGTGGAAGGGGAGCGGTCGCGGGCGCAACGGGAACGGTCATCGCAGGAAGACGTCGGCGAGGTGCCGCGTCATGGTGACGCCGGGCTCGAA
>JBBQMI010000321.1:0-3528 GCA_038328825.1 Acidimicrobiia bacterium
CCTGCAGCGCGGCATCGGCGGTCCTGCGGTCGGTTTCAGTGCGCTCGGCGAGTGCGAGCACGAGTTCTCGGCGGTTCAAACGAAGCCTCCTGGAAGATGATCTGGAAGCGTCAATATTGCACTTGCGCGTCGTCGTGACACGGATTTCGCCCGGTTTTTACTGGCTTTTCTTACGCGCGCGGCACCATCCGTCATCGGGAACGCCCGGAAACCGGGGCGTTCCGGGCGGCACGAGCAGGTCGCGCCGACGACCGCGTCGGACCATCCGTCGACCTCGTTGACGCAGTGGCGACCGTGCGGCACGATAGTTGCACGAGAGGTGCGACTAGTTTCGGAGGCTCGCAGTGGACGTCGTGTTGCTGGGAACAGGCAACCCGCTGCCCCATCCGGACCGCGCCGGGCCGGCAACGCTGGTCCGCGCCGGCGGGATGCAGTTCCTCGTCGACTGCGGACGGGGCGTGCTCATGCGCCTCGCCGCCGCGGGCGCGTTCCCCGGGATGCTCACGTCGGTGCTCCTCACCCACCTCCACTCCGACCACGTCTCCGACTTCAACGACGTGCTCACGACCCGGTGGGTCATGTCTCCGGTCGAATCGCCGCTCGACGTCGTCGGACCGGTCGGGGCCGATACGTTCGTCGCGCGGACGCTCGCCATGCTCGAAGACGACATCGGCTACCGGATCGCTCACCACGACGACCTCCGCTGGCAACCGGGCGCGACCGTGACCGAGGTGCTTGACGGGATCGCGTTCGAGCGCGACGGCGTGAGGGTGCTCACGGCCCCGACCGACCACCGACCCGTGCACCCGACGGTCGGCTACCGCTTCGAACACGACGGCTCAGCGGTGGTCGTGGCCGGCGACACCGTGCCCTGCGAGGGGCTCGACCGACTCTGCGCGGGAGCCGACGTCTACGTCCAGACCGTGGTCCGACGTTCCCTCGTCGAGTCGATCCCGATGGCCCGGTTCCAGGACATCCTCGACTATCACTCGAGCGTCGAAGACGCCGGCCGCACCGCGGCCCGCGCCGGTGTGGGCACCCTCGTGCTCACCCACTGCGTCCCCCCGCCCGCCCCCGGCACCGAAGACGAGTGGATCGCCGAGGCCGCCGCCCACTTCGAAGGCGAGATCGTGCTCGCGAACGACCTCACCACCGTGACGACCTGAGCGGTCCGCTCACCCGCTCACGTCCCGCGTGAAGGTGTCCGCCTCCTCCGCTCCTTCTCCTCCTCACGGTCGAATCCGCTCCGGAGGCTCGACCGCCCACCCGCTCACGTCCCGCGTGAAGGTGTCCGCCTCCTCCGCTCCTTCTCCTAGGGTTCGCGGTCATGCGATCTCTCACGCTGCGGGTCCTGGCCGTCGCTGGTGTCGTGGCGTTGCTGGGTGCATGCGGCAGCTCCGACGACTCCGGTGACTCCGGGTCGAAGAAGGTCGAGCCGTTGTCGGTGCTCGTGACCAACGACGACGGCTTCGACGCGACCGGTCTGTCGGCGGTCGTCACCGAGCTCAGCGGGCTGCCGGGTGTGACGGTCACCGTGGTGGCGCCGGCCACGAACCAGAGTGGAACGGGAGGCAAGACCACACCGACACCTCTCACCGCCACGAAGCAGAAGACGTTGAACGGCTTCCCCGCCACCGCGGTCGACGGCTATCCCGCCGATTCGGTCGTCTACGCGCTCGACACGGTGTTGAAGACCCGGCCCGATCTCGTCGTCTCCGGGGTGAACGAAGGCCCCAACTTCGGTCCGCTCGCCAAGGTCTCGGGTACCGTCGGCGCGGCCGAGAAGGCGGCCTCGATGGGCATCCCCGCGCTCGCTGCGAGCCAGGGGCTGGGCGACCCACCCGACTACCGCAGCGGAGCCAAGATCGTCGCCGGATGGGTCTCCGCCCATCGCGGCGCGCTGGCGTCGCGCGACGCGGCGGTCGTCGTGCTCAACCTCAACGTGCCGACATGCAGTGCCGGAACGCTCCGCGGGGTCCTGCAGGTCACACCCGCGACCGAGCTCGCGGGCGCGACGGTCGGAGCGGTCGACTGCACCTCGACCACGACGGATCCGAAGACCGACATCGCCGCGTTCGGCGCCGGGTTTGCGAGCGTGACGAGTCTGGGCGCCGACGGTGCGCCGACGACCACGACGACCACGTGGTCGTCGAGCTGAGCCCCGGCGGACGTCGACTCAGAGCGAGGCGATGAGGCTCGTGACGAGCGTCTCGACGTCGGCGAGCGGAACCGGTGCGAGCGCCGAGACGAGGGTCGTGCCCGACAACGCCGCGAGCTCGGTGACCGTGCTCCCCGGCTCCTCGCGCCGCATCGTGAAGGCCGAGTCGCCCACGCCCGGCACGGGGGTCGTCGACTCACCCGACGGCCCCTTGGAGGCGGCGGCAGCGGCGAACGCCGCCGGAGTCACACCGGTCTCGAACCGGATCACGACCTGGTCGCCACCCGCGGTCGTGTCGTAGGTGCATGTGCGGATCGCACCGTTGCGCTGATCCACCGGCTTGTCGAGCCCGGCCTTGAGCGACTTGTCGACCTCGGACGCCGACGGGCACGACGGCGGTGTCGACGGGTCGCCCGGCTTGTCGGACGCCGACGTCGACGACGACGTGGAGGAGCTCGACGACTTCGAGTTGTCGGACGAGCAGCCGACGACGAACGCGAACACTCCGATCGTCGCCACGACGGCAAGAATCCTTCGGCGGTGACCAGCAGTGGTATCCATGCACGACCCCTATCGGCAGCCCGGCGGCTCGACCAAAGGCCGAACCGTAGCTACACCGCCGATCGTCCGGGGGGATCTCGTCCACGAGAGCTTCGGGAGGAACGGTCGTGGCCCGTCACCAAGAACGCCATCGCAGCCACCGGATCGGCTGGCTCCGCGCCGGGGTGCTCGGCGCCGACGACGGCATCGTGTCGACGGCGAGCCTCATGATCGGTGTGGTCGCCAGCGGCGCCGGGCGCGACGCGATCCTCGTCGCCGGGCTCGCGGGCCTCGTCGCGGGCGCCATGTCGATGGCCGCGGGCGAGTACGTCTCGGTGAGCTCGCAGCGCGACACCGAGCGGGCCGACATCGTCCGCGAGCAGGCCGAGCAGACGACGAGCCCGGAGTCTGAGCTCGACGAGCTCGCCGGCATCTACGAGGGTCGGGGCCTGGAGCCCGAGCTCGCGCGCACGGTCGCCGTCGCGTTGACCGCGCACGACCCGCTCGAAGCTCACCTCCGAGACGAGCTCGGCTTGAGCGAGGTGTCGCGCGCGCGACCGATCCAGGCCGCGCTCGTGTCGGCCGCGGCCTTCGCGGTGGGCGCGTTGATCCCGGTGCTGACGCTCCTCGCCGCGCCCGCGTCGATCCGCGCCGCGGCCATCGCCGTGGTCGCGCTGGTCGGCGCCATCGGGTTCGCGGCCGTCGGCGACGACGGCAGCTCGGACGACACGGCGACGGCCGCCCTCGAGGAGCGCGCCGGCGGCGACATGGCCGGCGACGCCGCTGCCGACGAACCCGCCGACGGTGCCGCCGGCGGGGCCGAGACCTTC
>JBBQMI010000322.1:0-3525 GCA_038328825.1 Acidimicrobiia bacterium
GCCCGACGTCGAAGCGGGGGCCGACCCGCCAGGGCTCGTCGGTGACCGAGGCCGGGGCCCGGAACCGCTCGGCGTCGATCCCGAGGACGATCACCACGGGCCGGCGCGCGGCCCAGGCCCCGTGAAGCGCAGCAACGGCCGACGTGGGGTCGACGAGCGCGGACTCGTCGACCTCGACCACCTCGGCACCGGCCCACGCCTCGGGGACGGCGTCGCCCCGGGTCAGGACGACACCGCGGCCGAGCTCGACGGGACCGGAAACGGGCATCACCAGACCTTAGAAGCAGGGTGCGACACCGACACATAGCATCGACCCATGCCGCCCGACGCGTCCGCGACGCGAGCGAGGCTCCTCGATGCCGCGACCCGTGCGTTCGCCGAGGAGGGGGTCTTCAACGCCTCCTTGATCGAGATCACGCGCCGGGCCGGCCAACGGAACCGCTCCGCGCTGAACTACCACTTCGGATCCCGCGAGGGCGTGCTGTGTGCCGTGCTCGAACGTCACGTCGACTTCCTCGCGTGCCGCGAGAGGGAGCTGCTCGAGGTCGCCGCGCTGCGACCCGACGACGACGTGGAGTCGGTCGTGGAGGCGATCGTGCGGCCGGCCGCGGAGCTCGCCGAGAGCGGATGGCGGGGACGATGCTGCCTCGTGATCATCGCGGAGCTCGTCGGCGAGGACCCGGCCGGGTACAGCCCGGAGCTGCAAGCGGTGATGAACCGCACCGGTGGCTACGAGGTCTACGCGCTGCTCGGGCGACGCATGGCCGACGTGGGTCGCGAGGTGGGTGACGAACGCTTCGCGCTGATCACGGCCTTCGTCCTCCGATCGGTGGCGGATCGCGGCCGCCTGCTCGATCGCCGCGACCGACGCGGGCGCCCGCAGCTCGACCACGAGACGTTCGTGCGCAACCTCGCGGCCATGACCGCGGCCGCGATGGCCGCGCCCCTCGCCCCGGTGTCCGACCCCGACGTCGCGGTCAGGGGCGAGGCCTTGAGGTAAGCAGGCCTCTTTACTATCGTCGGCCCGGTTCGCTCCGCACGCCGGCATCAGGGGGACGCAGCCGTGCACGCACTCCGGGTCGTGGGTCATGGCGCGCCACTCGAGGCACTCGAGATCGACGACATCCCTGTCCCCGATCCGGGTCCCGGAGAGGTTCGGGTCGCAGTGTCGGCCGCTTCGGTGAACTTCGGCGACATCGCGCGCTGTCGCGGCACGGTCGCGAGCGTGATGGGCCAGGTCCCGTTCACGCTCGGGATGGACGTGTGCGGTGTGGTCGACGCCGCGGGCGACGGCGCCGAGGCGTGGGTGGGTCGCCGAGTCGTCGCGATGACCACCATGTCGTTCGGCGGGATCGCGGAGTACGCGCTCGCCGCGCAGACCGGCGTGTTCGATGCGCCGTCCGAGCTCGACGACGCCGCGGCTGCGGCGTTCACGCTGCCGTTCCACACGACGTACCTCGCCCTGCACACGCGGGCGCGCGTGCAGGCCGATGAGACGGTGCTCGTCGTGGGCGGCGCCAGTGCCCTCGGTACCGCCGCCATCCAGCTCGCGACCGCCGCGGGCGCGCAGGTGCTCGCAATCGTCGGTGGTCCCGACAAGGCCCGAGTCTGCGAGGAGCTCGGCGCCACCGCCATCGACCGGACGACCGACGACATCTTCGACCGCGTCATGGAAGCGACCGACACGCGGGGCGCCGACGTCGCGATCGACATGATCGGCGGTGACGCGACCGAGACGGTGTGGACGTGCGTCGCCCGCGAGGGCCGCTACGTGGCGGTCGGCTTCAACGACGACCCGGAATCGGGCAACACCGGACGACCCCTGCGGAGGGTGTCGATGGGCAACATCTCAATACTCGGCGTGATGCTCGGGTACTCCGAGATGCCGATCGAGCTGCGTCGCTTCGGGATCAACACGTTCCCACCCGAGACCGGCCGCGCCGTGCACGCGGCGCTGTGCGATCTGGTCACCGCCGGATCGATCCGCCCGGTGATCGGACGCCGGATCGCCATGGCCGAGGTCGCCGCCGCGCTCGACGACCACGAGCACCGCCGCACGACGGGTCGCACCGTCGTCGTGCTGTCGGCGTCCTGAAACCGCGCGCCGTGGCCGCACTCGATGCCGACGAGCTGATGACCGCGGCCCGGGCCGGGACCGGGCTCGACGACTTCGGTCCCGACACGTTCCGCGAGGGCCTCGACATCCTCTGTCGGTCGATCGGCGACGAAGCGCAGCTCAACGACCTCGGCGACCTCGCGGTGCGTGACACGCTGCTCGCCGCCCTCCGCACCCGCTTGCTGGTGACCGACTGGATCGCGGCCCATCCCGAGGTTGCCGACGAACCGATCGACGCGCCGATCGTCGTGATCGGCATGTTCCGCGCCGGGACGACCTTCCTCGGCCGGTTGCTCGACCAGGACCCGGCGAACCGGTCGCTGCTGCGGTGGGAGTCGGGTGACCCCGTCCCGCCGCCCACGCCCGAGAACCACCGCCGGGGACCGCGGGTCGTTGCCGCGCAGATGGCCGGCGACATGCTCGAGGCACTCAACCCCGCGATGCATGCGATCCACCACGAGGACGCCGACGGTCCGACCGAATGCATCGCGGTGATGAGCCAGGACTTCAAGAGCCTCTCGTGGGAAGCGATCACCAACGTCCCGACCTACGGCAGGTGGCTGCTCGCCACCGACCAGCGGTCCGCGTACGAATACCACCGCTCGGTGCTGCAGATCCTGCAGAGCGACGGTGTCGACGGTCGGTGGGCGATCAAGAGCCCGCACCACGCGATCGCGCTCGACGCGCTGACAGCGGTGTACCCCGACGCGCACCTCGTGCTCGTCCACCGCGACCCGACCGTGCTGTGCGCGTCGGTGTGCAGCCTGATCGGCACGCTGTCGGGGACCTTCACCGATGCCGATCACTCGGCGTACATCGCCGAGCACTGGACCGTGATGCTCGAGGAGTCGGTTCACCGCATCGACGCGTTCCGAGACGCGCACCCCGACCGGCGGATGACCGACGTCCGGTACGCCGATCTGGTCGACGACCCGCTCGCCACGGTCCAGGCGATCTACGCGTCGTGGGGCGAAGAGCTCGAGCCGCGTGCGGCGACCGCGATCTCCGAGTTCGTCGCGGCCCACCCGAAGGGCTCACTCGGCTCGCACCACTACGACCTCGCGGAGTACGGGCTCGATTCCGGCAAGATCGCCGAGCGCTTCGCCGGGTACGTCGACCGCTACGCCGTGCCCACGGAGCCGCCGAGGTAGGCCCGGTCGAGCGCAGGGCCGATGTCGGCCGGTGCACCGACGAGGTCGATGCGGCCGTGGAGCATGATCGCGGCGACGTCGGCGACGCCGAGCACCTCGTGGGCGAACTGCTCCACCACGAGGATGGACAGCCCCTGCGAGGCGATCTCCGCGACGTGGGCGTAGAGGTCTTGCACGATGATCGGCGCGAGGCCCATCGACAGCTCGTCGAGGAGCAGCAGGCTCGGCTCGGTGGCCAACGCCCGGGCCATGGAGAGC
>JBBQMI010000323.1:0-3525 GCA_038328825.1 Acidimicrobiia bacterium
GGTGGCTTACCCGCGTCGGCGCCCCGCGGGCGGGGGGGGGTGGCGCCGCGGGGCTCCCGGGGCGGGGGCGGTGCGGTGTCGCCGGGTGGGTCACGGGGTTGTTCCGCCCCACCGCCCCCCCCACGACGATGGCGATGACCAGCCCCGTCACACCGACCGCTCGCGGCCTTCCCAGTAAGGCGCGCGCAACTCCCGCTTCAACGGCTTGAGCGCCCCCGAGAGCGGGAGCGGCTCGGCTCGGAACTCGATGCTCTTCGGGACCTTGTAGCCCGCGATGGTTTCCCGCGCGTGGTCGACGAGATCGTCGGCGGTCACGTCCGCCCCCGGGTGGAGCACCACGATCGCGTGCACCGCTTCGCCCCACAGGTCGTGGGGGATGCCGATCACGGCGACCTGCGCGACCGACGGGTGGGTCGAGATCGCGTTCTCGACCTCGATCGAGTAGACGTTCTCGCCGCCGGTCACGATCATGTCCTTCATGCGGTCGACGATGAAGAGGAACCCCTGATCGTCGACGTACCCGACGTCGCCGGAGTGGTACCAGCCGTCGCGGAACGCCTCCGCCGTCTCGTCCGGTCGGTTCCAGTACTCCCGCATGAAGTTGCCGGCCCGTGCGCACACCTCGCCGGAGCGGCCCGGCGGCAGCTCGCGGTCGCTCCCGTCGCGGATGCTGATCTCGACGCCGTGCAGGGGCCGACCGGCAGAGCGGAGCGCGTCTCCCCCTCGTCGGTGGTCCTTGGCGGTGAGCAAGGTGAGGGCCGCGGACGCCTCGGTCATGCCGTAGCCCTGGTAGAGGTCGAGCCGGGGGAACGTCTCGAGCAGGTGCTCGAGCAGACCCTGGGGCATCGGCGCGGCGCCGTAGACCAGTGAATCGAGCGCGGCGAGACGCTCGGGTCGGAACTCGGGCGCGGCGAGCAGCATCGACACCATGATCGGCACCATCAGCGTGAGGTTCACCCGGTAGTGCTCGATCGCGTCGAGCACGGCAGCCGGTTCGAAGTAGGCGACGAACACCGAGACCCCGCCGCTGGCGGGGATGCCGAGCACGCCCGTCATCGACGCGGCGTGGAACATAGGCGTCTGGTGCAGATAGACCCGGTCCTCGTCGAGCCCGATCGCGATGCCGGCGTGGTACACGTTCAACATCTCGGCCCGTTGCTCGAGCAGGACGCCCTTCGGAAGACCCGTCGTGCCGCCGGTGTACATCAGGATCACCGGGTCGGTCTCGTCGGGCTCGGGCGGCACGACCGGCGTTCCGCTCTCGAGCAGATCCTCGTAACGCACGTCGTGCGGCGCGTCGCCGTCGCCGATGAGCACGACGCGTTCGATGCCGGCGTCGTGACGCACCGAGTCGACGACGCCGGCGAACAACGGGTCGACGAAGACCGTGCGCGTCCCGGAGTCGCGCAGGATGAACGTCAGTTCGGCCGGACTCAGCCGCAGGTTCAGGGGATTGACGATCCCGGCGCCGAGGAATCCCGCGTGGTACAGCTCGAGGTACTCGTGCCCGTTGCCGGCGACGACAGCGATCCGGTCGCCGCGCTCGACGCCGAGCTCGGTCCGGAGGGCCGAGGCGAGGCGCAGCACCCGCTCGACGTGCTCGCCGAACGTTGCGTGGTAATCGTGGTCGTGGAAGCCGACCCGATCGGCGGAGCGGTTCGCGATGGGGAGGAGCAACCGGGCGAACACCAACTCCTTCACGAGCGAACCGTACGCCCCCGGGCCGGTCCGTGCGACGGTACTTCGGCGGCCCGACTCGGGACGATCGACCGTGGCGCCACGTCCGTCGTCGCCGAAAGGTCGGCTCCGGGGTGTCGACGTGGCTGAATCACCCGATCCGCAAGTGCGTGCGAGACGCGTTCTCCTGGTAGATGGAGCGTGACCCGCTGCTCCGATCGACCGTCGTCGCCGTCTTCCTCTTCGACCGGGCGCCGGATCACCGGGGGGTGCCGCGGGTCGACCGGACCAGCACCGGGCACGGGGCGAGATTCAACACGCCCATCGTGACGCTGCCGACCACCGCTCGCTCGAGGCCGGTGCGGCCGAGCGTCGCCATCACGATCATCGACGCGGGGAGCACCTCCGCCGCGTCGGCGATTGCACCGGCCGGGTAGGAGCTCCGGAGCAAGGAGGCGTGCGGCACGAGGCCCGTCCGGGCGACCGCCGCCTCGAGGTCGGTGAAGAGGTACTCCGGCCGTTCGGCGTCCTCGACGTCGAGCGGGTGGATCACGGTGGTGATCGAGATCTCCTGCTCGAACGCGCGCGCGAACTCGCAGGCGGCGCCGAGCACGGTCGCGGTGGCGGCCGAGCCATCGTGGCAGAGCATGATCCCGCCCCGCGCCGGGCTCCAGTCGGGCCTGCACCGGGGGCCGACGAGCAGCACCGGCTCGGCTGACACACCCACGAGCTCCTCCGCGACGCTCCCGAGCATCGCCCACCGGAAGCCACCACGGCCGTGGGTGGTCATGCAGACCGCGGATCCCGGGCGGTCTGCGACGACCGCCCGAATCGCGGTCGGGGGATGGAACTCGTCACGCACCACCACCTCCATGTCGACACCCGACAGGGTGGTGCCGACCTCGCGGAGGTAGTCGTCGGCGGTGCGTAGATCGTCGAGCCAGCCCGCGGTCATCAGCACGAGGCGTGCGCCGAGGCGCGTCGCCAGCGCTGTCGCGACGGAAACGGCACGTTCCGCGAAGTCGGAGCCGTCGAGCGGGACGACGATGCTGCTCGGGATCATCGTGTCTCGCTTTGCTCGAGGGTGCTCATCGTTGCCTCCGGGATCGACGATGGCCCGGATCCGGCGTGCTTCCCAGGGTCGGAAGACCTCGCGTGCACCGGACGTGCCGTCAGGACGCGGACGTTCCCCCCTGTCGAGTATCGGCTCGTCCCGCGAACTACGCGGTCACCTTCGACTCGAACCCCAAGAGCCGGCCCAGCGTGCCGCCGACCAGGTCGGCTGCGCCGTCCCGTTGCACACCGTCACGGACTCCGATCGGACGGGAACCACAGAACCACACCGCCCGGACCCGACGAGGCCTTCGCCGAGTCGGCTTCCCTCGAGAGCGCGGGCGCGTCGCTCAGAGGTAGTCGCGCCGGGCGAGGTCCTTCGTGGCGAACCAGCCCGGAACGGCGGGCAGGTAGTAGAAGGCGAGCTGGTTCGCCAGCGAGGCCGCCACCGCGACGTCCCGCGCCACACCGAACGAGACGAGTGCGGCCGAGAGCCCGACGGTCCCCACCGCCGTGCCGCCGCCCGGTATCGGGACGGCGGACGCGACGGTGACGACCGCGATGTTGGCCGCGAGCAGGCTCCAGAACGACGCGTGACCGCCGAAGGCGATGAGGCACGCCTGGAGGCACCACGTGGACAGGAGGATGGCCGCGACGTTGCCGCCGACGAGGAGCACGAGGTGCTGCGGCGAGCGCACGGAAGCCCACATGGTCGACGCCGCCCGTTCGATCGGCGGCATCACGATCACGCGCAGACGAGGCGCCACCGCGAGCACCGCGCAGACGAGCCCGGCG
>JBBQMI010000324.1:0-3524 GCA_038328825.1 Acidimicrobiia bacterium
GCGGGCGTGGTGTCGATCTTCGCGGGGAAGCTGCTGAGCGGTGAGACCTGCACGATCTTCGGTTCCGGTTCGCAGACCCGCGACTTCGTGTTCGTCGACGACGTGGTCGACGCCTTCGTCCGCGGCGCCACCCGGTAGCAGGAGAAGGAGCGGAGGAGGCGGTCTGCGCGGTGCGGGACTCGCAGCGGTGAGCGATCGAGCCGCCGCAGCGGATTCGACCGTCTTATCGCCGGCGGGTGGCCTTGAACCACTCGAGGGTGCGGCCGACGCCCTCGTCGATGCTCGTGAACGGCTTCCAGCCCAGGTGGATCTCGGCCCGGCCCGGGTCGAGGGCGGAGCGCGCCAGCTCCCCCAACCGCGCCGGTGCGTAGTGCGCGGTCTCCTTGGAGCCGGTGAGGCGCGCCATCACGTCGAAGAGCTGTTGCACGCTCGTCTCGACGCCGGTGCCGATGTTCACGAGGAGGCCGCCACCCTTCTCGGTCGCGCGCACGAACGCGTCGACGACGTCGTCGACGAACACGAAGTCGCGCGTCTGACGGCCGTCACCGAAGATCGTGGCCCGCTCGCGGTTGAGGAGCTTCCCCGCGAAGATCGAGACGACCCCGGCCTCGCCGTGCGGATCCTGACGCGGGCCGTACACGTTCGCGAGGGCGAGCGCGGTGTACTCGAGCCCGTGCACCTCGCGGTAGTAGTGGAGGTAGTCGCCGACGGCCTTCTTGGCCACGCCGTAGGGCGACTCGGGCCGCTGCGGGTGACCCTCGCGGACGGGGAGATCCTCGGGTGAGCCGTAGATCGTGCCGCCCGAGCTCGCGAAGACCACCTTGCGCGTGCCCGCGGCGAGCGCGCCCTGGAAGAGGTTGAGCGCGCCGAGGATGTTCACCTCGGCGTCGAACGCGGGACGCGCGACCGACACCCGCACGTCGGCCTGCGCCGCGAGGTGGTAGATCACCTCGGGCTTGCGGTGGGCGACGAGGTCGGTGATCGCGGGCGAACGGAGATCGAGGCGATGGAACGAGAACCGGCGCGACCGGTCGGCGCGTGCGTCGGCGAGGTTCGCGAGCGAGCCGGTCGAGAGGTCGTCGACCACGTCGACGTCGTACCCCTCCACCACGAGGCGATCGACCAGCGTCGAGGCGATGAACCCGGCGCCACCGGTGACGAGCACCCTCACCCCGGCCCCGCTTCGAGCACACCGTCGTAGCCGATGACCGTGCGGCTGACCTTCGTGTGGGGCTCCACCCGGCAGCCCTCGAAGACGACCGCATCGTCGAGTCGTGCACCCGCACCGATCGACGCGTCGGCGCCGATCACGGCGTTCCGCACGTGAGCCCCGGACGCGATCGTGACGCCCGCACCGAGGAGCACGGGCGCGTCGACGCGCGCGTCGGCCGCGATCGTGACCGGGCCCTGCACCCAGATGCCCGCCTCCCGTTCGGTGGCGCCGGGAGCCGGCGGGAGCCCGACGCGGCCCGCGAGGACGTCGGCGTGGGCCTGGAGGTACTTGTCGGGCGTGCCGATGTCGAGCCAGTACGCGTCGCTGTGGAACGCGAAGAGTCGACCGGGTCGGTCGAGCATCCGCGGGAAGGTCTCCCGCTCGATCGACACCTGGAGCCGCGAAGGGATCCGCTCGAGCACCGACGGCTCGAGCACGTACGTGCCCGCGTTGACCCAGTTCGTGGGCGCGCGACCCGGGGGCGGCTTCTCGACGAACGCAATGACCTCACCGTCGTCGCGCGTCGGGACGACGCCGAACGCCGACGGGTCGTCGACCTTCGTGAGCGCGATCGTGGCTTCCGCGCCGCTCGCCTCGTGGAAGTCGACGAGCGCGCGGACGTCGAGGTCGGTGAGGACGTCGCCGTTGCAGACGATCAGCCGCTCGTCGATCCCGTCGGAGGCGAAGCGGATGCCTCCGGCCGTCCCGAGCGGTTCGGCTTCCTGGCGGAACTGCACGCGGGCGGCACCGAAGCGACACTCCTCTGCCGAGCTGTCGCCCGCGAGATGCTCCCGGAACGCTTCGGGGAGGTACCCGAGCGAGAGCACGATGTCGTCGACGCCGTGACCGGTGAGCCAGGTGAGCTGGCGATCGAGGAACGCGAGATTGGCGATCGGCAACAATCCCTTCGGTGTCTTGTACGTGAGGGGACGGAGCCGCGTCCCCTCACCGCCGACGAGGACGACGGCCTTCACGGGGTGGAGACGGCAGGTGTCGCCGGGAGCGTGGTCGTGGTGGTGGTCGTCGCGCCGGCTGCCGTGCTCGGAGGCGTGGCGCCCGGGTCGCTGACACCCGCCAGGGCGCTGCTCGCCCCGGGTGGCTCCTCGAGCGGCACGCCCTTCGGGAGGAACCCGATCGCCACGATGTCGCCGTCTTGGGGCCGGTAGTCGGCCGGATCACCGGTGCGGAGCTTGCCGGTCCACTGCTCGCCGTAGTGCCCGGTGGCCCAGACGATGTTCGCCTTCTTGCCCGCGAACTCGCCGGTCGCGCACTTGCCGCCGTCCTGGTGCTCGGCGCCGTCCCACAACGTCATCGAGGTGCTGTCGAGCTTCCAGCCTGCACCCTCGTTGTCTTCGATGAAGCGGCCCACGGTGGCGTTCTTGCCGACCGCGGCCGAGGAGAAGGGGTGGATGTGCATGAGACCGTCGCCGTGGGAGTGGATCCCGAGCTGCGACTCGAACTCAGGGGCGTTGGCGATCCAGGTTCCGCACACGTTCACGCCGAGGTACGCGTGCCAGTGGTCGCCGATCGCCGGCTTGGCGCCGCTGTCGGAGCTCCCGCGGGCCAGGACGATGCCGACGATCCCCACGATGACCACGACCGCGGTGGCGACCGTCCAGCCCATCGATCCGCTGCGACGCTTGGTGCGGCGGATCTTCGCTCGGGCCTGCGCCCGTGAGTACTTGCCTCTTCGACGTGCCATGAGGCCGCCAGGCTAGCGAATCGTGCGCGGACGCTCGGGTCGCCCTCCGACGGCGTGGGCGCCGAGCTGCGCGACCGCTCGCACCGCCAGGAACACCATCGCGGGCCCGAGGAGCAGGCGGCGGGTTCCGCGCCAGTGCTTGTCGGCGAACCGTGCTGCCGACCGGTGGTGCTCGACGATCATCCGGTAGGGGTGGCGCCCGGTGCTCAGCCCCTGGAGGTGGAGGACGGCTCCGCCCGGCTCGTAGGCCACCCGCCAGCCCGCCTCGGTCAGCCGGGCGCAGAGGTCGACGTCTTCGAGGTACATGAAGAAGCCCTCGTCCCAACCCCCCACGTCGTCGAACGCCGTCCGGCGCAACCACAGCGCCGAGCCCGAGAGCCAGCCGACGTCGCGCGGGCTCGACCAGTCGGCATCGAGGCGGCGGTACCGGCGGGTGAAGGGATTGGCCGGCCAGATCAGGCCGAGCACCGCATGACCCACCGCGTCGATGCCCGACGGGACGACCCGCGCCGACGGGTACTGCGAACCGTCGGGGTTGCGGACGCGGGGGCCCACGGCCGCGAGGTCGGCCGACGCGTCGAGCCGCTCGAGCAGCGCGCCCGCCGTGCC
>JBBQMI010000325.1:0-3496 GCA_038328825.1 Acidimicrobiia bacterium
CGTTCTCGATGCCCGGGATGATGGACACCGTCCTCAACCTCGGGCTCAACGACGTCTCCGTCGGCGGTCTCGCCACCCAGACCGGCAACGAGCGCTTCGCGTACGACTCCTACCGCCGGTTCGTGCAGATGTTCGGCAAGATCGTGCTCGACGTCGACGGCGAGCTGTTCGAGGAGGCGCTCGAGGACCTGCGCCACGAGCGCGGTGTGGCCACCGACCCGGAGCTCTCGGCCGACGATCTGCGCGCGCTCGTCGAGACGTTCAAGGCGATCGTGCGCAAGGACGCGGGCATCGAGTTCCCGCAGGAGCCCCACGAGCAGCTCGGTCACGCGATCGAGGCCGTGTTCCGTTCGTGGAACGGCGATCGGGCGAAGATCTACAGGAAGATGGAGAACATCGCCGACGACCTCGGCACAGCGGTCAACGTGCAGACCATGGTCTTCGGCAACAAGGGCGACGACTCCGGTACCGGAGTCGGTTTCACGCGTGACCCCGCCACGGGCGAGAACGTCCGCTACGGCGACTTCCTCCGCAACGCGCAGGGCGAAGACGTGGTCGCGGGGATCCGCGTCACTGAGCCGCTCGACGCGATGGGCGGGCACTTCCCCGAGTGCTACACGCAGTTGCTCGCGGCGATGGAGCAGCTCGAGCAGCACTACCACGACATGTGCGACATCGAGTTCACGATCGAGCAGGGTCGGCTCTTCCTCCTCCAGACCCGTGTCGGCAAGCGCACCGCCGCGGCCGCGATCCGCATGGCGGTGGAGATGGCGGGCGAGGGGCTCATCGACGAGCGCGAAGCGGTGCTGCGTGTGCAGCCGAGCCAGCTCGATCAGTTGCTCCACCCGAACTTCGACCCCGCGGCGAAGTACGACGTGCTCGCCACCGGCCTCAAGGCCTCTCAGGGTGCCGCGGTCGGCACGGTGTACTTCACCGCCGACGACGCCCAGGCGCACCACGAGGCGGGGGAGAAGGTCCTCCTCGTACGGCCCGAGACGTCGCCCGACGACCTGCACGGCATGATCGCGGCCGAGGGCATCCTCACGTCGCGGGGCGGACTCGTGAGCCACGCCGCCGTGGTCGCGCGCGGCATGGGCACGCCCGCGATCTGCGGCGCCGACTCCGTGAAGATCGACGTCGCGAAGAAGCTGTTCACCGTCGAGAAGCCCCGTTTGGAGGAAGACGGCGGAGGCCACGAGACCGTGACCGTGCGCGAGGGTGATCTCCTCACGATCAACGGCAGCACCGGCGAGATCGTCGTCGGTGAGGTCGCGGTGGTCGTGCCCGAGCCCACCGGCACGTTCGGCACGCTGCTGGGCTGGGCCGACAACTACCGTCGGCTCAAGGTGCGCACGAATGCCGACCTCCCCGAAGACGCGCTGAAGGCACTCGAGTTCGGGGCCGAGGGCATCGGTCTGTGCCGCACCGAGCACATGTTCCTCGGCGACCGGCTCCCCACGGTGCAGCGCATGATCCTCGCCGACACCGAGGCCGAGGAGACGGCGGCGCTCGCCGAGCTCCACACGCTGCAGCGCGCCGACTTCGTCGAGCTGCTCGAGGCGATGGACGGCCTGCCCGTCACCGTGCGTCTGCTCGACCCGCCCCTGCACGAGTTCCTCCCCAACGTGGAGGAGCTGCTCGTGAAGGAGGCCAAGAGTGGCCTCGACGCCGAGGAGAGCCAGTTGCTCGCTGCGGCCGAGGCGTGGCGCGAGGTCAACCCGATGCTCGGCACGCGAGGGTGCCGCCTCGGGATCCTCAAGCCCGGCCTCTACCGGATGCAGGTGCGGGCGCTCATCGAGGCGGCGATCGAGCGCAAGCTCGCCGGCGGCGACCCCAAGGTCGAGATCATGATCCCGCTCGTCGTGTCGAAGGCGGAGCTCAGCCTCCTCGTCGACTGGACGCGCGAGGTGGCGGAAGCCACGTCGGCCAACGAGGTCGGCGGCGTCGACTACCTGGTGGGCACGATGATCGAAACCCCCCGCGCCGCACTCACCGCAGACTCGATCGCCGAGGTCGCCGAGTTCTTCTCGTTCGGCACCAACGACCTCACCCAGATGGCGTTCGGGTTCTCCCGCGACGACGTCGAGGGTCGGTTCATGCCGCAGTACCTCGAGCTGGGCCTGCTCCCCGCGAACCCGTTCGACACCCTCGACCAGCAGGGCGTGGGCCTCCTCGTGCGGTGGGCGGTCGAGAAGGGTCGCGCGACCCGACCCGACGTGAAGCTCGGGATCTGCGGTGAGCACGGCGGCGATCCCGCGTCGGTGCGGTTCTGCCACGAGGTGGGCCTCGACTACGTGTCGTGCTCGCCGTACCGCGTGCCGATCGCCCGGCTCGCGGCCGCGCACGCCGCGCTCGAAGCCGACGGACCGGCCTCGACCGCTTGAGCACGCCGGTCCTCGACGCCCGGGAGATCTCCGACTTCCTGCGCGAGGTCTTCCCCGGCGCGATGGACCACTTCGCGATCGAAGCCGTCGGCGACATGACGGCGCGCGTCCGGATGCTCTTCACCGAGCAGCGGCTCCGGCCGGGCGGGACGATCTCCGGCCCGTCGCTCATGACCCTTGCCGACACCGGCGTCTGGGTCGCGCTGCTGGCTCAGATCGGCCGGGTCGCGCTGTCGGTCACGTCGCACCTCGACATCGATTTCCTCCGCAAGGCCGATCCGGGCGACGTGAGCGGCGACGTCCGCCTCCTCAAGGTCGGCCGCAAGCTCGCCGTCGGCACCGTCACCATGTACTCCGACGGCGACGACCGCCCCGTCGCCCACGCCAGCGTCACCTACGCCATCCCGTCGAGCCCCACCGGCTGAGTGCGGCAACTCCCAGCCCCCGTTCTGGTCAGGATCTGGCGTACATGGGACACCGGGAGATGACCAGAACGGGGATTCTCGGGTCTCAGCCGAGGCGGGAGCGACGGGTGCCGCGGGTGGCGAGCTGGCGGAGGGCACGTTCGAGCTCCTGCGCGAGGATGAGCCCCGACGCATCGACGGCGATCGGGCGGAGCGCGTCGAGCGCGTCCGCGACCTCTTCGGCGCTCCCCGAGCCGGCGAAGGATCGCCCCGTCTCGGTCTCGAACAGCTTCACGAGATCGTCGGCGGCCTTGGCGAGACGTCGGCGCAGGAGCGTTGCGGCCTCGACGGCGATGTCGATGCTGACGTCGGCGTCGAGCAGTCGGAGCGTGAGATCGAGCATCGCGTCGCTCGGTGCGAGGAACATGCCGTCGTCCTGCCGCACGAGCAGCCCGGTGTCGACGAGCGTGCCGACGAGGCGCCGGGGGCGCTTCCCAAGGCGTTCGTGGACCTCCGTCAGGGTCATGGTCGCGGCCTGATCGTCGGTCCAGCTCGCCCGCAGCGCCGCGTCGATGCCGAGCCACTCGTTCACCGAGGAGTTGCGCTTGCCGGCGCGTTCGAGGAGCGACTGGATCGCTTCGAGCTTGAGGCCCCGCTCCTGCAGCTCGGCGATGAGGTCGAGCCGTTCGAGGTGGGCGGCGTTGTAGC
>JBBQMI010000326.1:0-3496 GCA_038328825.1 Acidimicrobiia bacterium
TGGGCCACGGGCGCCGCCGTGCTCGGGCCGGGCGAGAACCTCGCGGTCTACACCGACGGGATCATCGAGGCGCGACTCGACGGCCGGATGTTCGGACCGGAACGTCTCGCCCGGCTCGTCGGCACCAGCGACTGTGAGGACGCGCCCGCGATCGTGAAGCGTCTCCTCGACGAGGTCGAGGCGTTCACGCCCGGGCGGCTCCAGGACGACGCGACCATCGTCGTGATCTGCCGACCCGCGGAGTGATCCGGCGCGAACGCCCGCGTCGGCGCTCGCCCCGGCCCGAGACCAGGAGCCCGCTTCCCCCGACTGTCTGCGCCCTGGCATGATCTCCGGGTCCGACACCCCCGACCGACAAGGCGGATCATGACCGAAAACAGCGCCCAACTCGGCCCCGTCGACTTCGCGCTCGTCGCGTTCCCCGGCAATCGCTTCAAGGGTGAGATCGTCCCCGCGCTGAAGGAACTGGTCGACAACGGCACGATCCGCATCCTCGACCTCGTGTTCGTGGAGAAAGACGACGAGGGCGCGGTGCTCGCCCTGGAGCTGAGCGAGGTCGACGAAGCGACGCTGGGCGCGTTCGACGATCTCGACGGCGAGGGCTCCGAGCTGCTCAGCGACGGTGACCTCGAGCTGGCCGCCGAGTCGCTCGAGCCCGGGAGCTCCGCCCTGCTCGTGGTGTGGGAGAACACCTGGGCATCGCGGATGGTCCACGCGCTGCGCAACGCCGACTTCCGGTTGCTCGCTCACGAACGGATCCCTGCCGACGCGGTCGCGTCGGCCATGAACGCAGGAGGCAGCTGATGTTGATGCGACGCGGAATCGGCCGGGGTGGACGGCCCGGGCTCCTCGGGATGGCGGCGCGCACGGCCGTGGTCGCGGGAACCGCGACCGCGGTGGCCGGGGGCGTCTCCCGCCACCAGCAGTCGAAGCAGGAGGAGCAGGCCCAGGCCGAGGCGTACCAGCAGCAACAGGCCTACGCGGCCGCCGCGCCGGCTCCCGCGCCGTCAGCTCCGGCGGAGGGCATGGACGACAAGATCGCCCAGATCAAGCAGCTGGCCGAGCTCCACGACCAGGGCATCCTCACCGACGACGAGTTCGCGACCCAGAAGGCCAAGCTGCTCGCCTGATGCCCCCACCGGGCGGGCGCGGCCAGCGCGCGGCGAAGCGGGTCAGCGGGCGAGGATCGCGGCGAGCCCGGCGACGAACATCACGAGGCCGAGCACGAGGAAGGTGACCGAGCGGGCCACTGGTGCCTGGACCAGCTCACCCGTCGCGGTCTGGCCACCCCGGGCCCGGGAGCTCCCCTTCGCCTTCGTGCTCCGCAGGCCGGAGCGGGCCCGAGCCTGGGCATCTCGCCGGCGCCGGATGAGCGCCAGGCCGTTGCCGATCGCAAGGGCCGCACCCAGCGCCACGATCAACTCCTGCAGGACCTCGTCGTAGAAGCTCATACCCGCGACGCTACGTGTCGGTCACGACGTCGGGCTGATCGGGTAGCCCTCGAGCAGGTGCGCGAAGTCGGCGTCGGTCACCGCCGTGCGGATCTGGAGAGCCGTCGCGGTGTCGGACGAGTCGGTCCGCCGGACCCGGACGCGCAGCGGGATGCCGTCACGGGTCAGGCAGTACTGCGTGACCGTCCGCCGGTCGGTGCGGTCACGGCGGGGCAACACCGAGTAGCACCGTCCTCGGCGACCCGCGACGCGGACGGTGCCGTCGCGCCGAACCCGGGCGCTCCCACGGCGACCGGTCTCGGTGCGCAGGGCCGCCAACGAGGTCCGGGCGCTGATCCTCGGGTCGACGGCGGCCGCCGGTCCGCACAACTTCCCGCCCGGCGCGTTGGCGCAGTCGACGGTCTTCCCGTTCCACACCCCTCGCACGGAGCCGAAGCCGGCGGTCAACCAGTCGGGCTGACGGTTCAGCTGTTCGAGGTTCACGTCGAGCGGCCCCGCCGGAGTCGTCCGGTGGAACCGCGTCTTCATCGCCCACGTGGTGGTCGCGCCGCGCTCGAGGCGCGTGAGCAGGTCGCGGCGCGCGTCCGTTGACGCCGCCCGGGCCGGGGTGGCTTCGCCCACGGTGATGCCCACCGCGGTGATCGCCAGGAGCGTCACCAGCGCGACGGCGATCGCCGCGGCCGGGCATCGCCGTCTGCGGGCCGAGAGCATCCGACGAGGGTACCGACTGCAACCGCGGTCGCCGCGCGCGCCCACCGACCCGTGGTACAACGCGACGGTGCGTCTGCTGGTGGCGGTGTGTTCGGTGGAATACGAAGGACGACTCGCCGCGCGTCTGCCTCCGGCGCTCCGGCTCGTGATGCTGAAGCGCGACGGCTCGCTCGCGGTGCATTCCGACTCACGGGCCTACAAGCCGCTGAATTGGATGAGCCCGCCGTGCACCATCAGAGAGGGGCCCGACGAGATCGTCGCGGTGAACCCCAAGGGCGAGCGCATCCGGATCGAGTTGCACGAGATCCTGCACGACCACCGGGTCGAGCTCGAGGAAGGCGGCGATCCGGGCCTGGAGAAGGACGGCGTCGAGGCCGAGCTGCAGCAGTTGATCGCGGCGCGGGTGGAGGCACTCTGCGACGGTCTCGTGCTCGTGCGACGGGAGTACCCGACCGACATCGGACCCGTCGACCTGCTCTGCCGCGACGCCGACGGCGCTGCGGTGGTGATCGAGGTCAAGCGCGTCGGCGAGATCGCGGGGGTCGAACAGTTGCTGCGCTACCAGGAGCGCCTCGATCTCGATGCCCGGTTGGCGCCGACACGCGGGATGTTCGTGGCCACGCGGATCAAGCCCCAGGCCCGGGTGTTCGCCGAGAGCCGCGACATCCTGTGCGTCGAGATCGACGTCGACGATCTCCGCGGTGGAGCGACCGCGCCGCTTCGGCTGTTCTGAGCGGGTCATGCGACGAACAGTCCGTCCTTCACGATCCCGATCGCGCAGGCAGTGAGCCCGGCAACCACGGCCGCGGCCATCACGACTGCAGCGACGCGCGGCGAGAGCGCACCCGCGCCGGTTCCGAGGTGACGGAGCCGCGCCGCCCGGCGGAGGCACGCGACTCCGCCGAGCACGCCGGCCACGCCCAGCAGCACCCCGACGGCGACGGCGCCGGCAAATGGGAACGCGCTGCTCACGACGCGCACCATGACGGCGGCCAATCCCGCCGACGCGAGGGCGGTGCGGTTCCAGGCGAGGATCGTGCGCTCGGCCGGCAGGCCCGGCTCGGACGCGTTCGGCGGCCCGCCGCGCGGCGGTCCACCGCTCACCGGTCCGACAGGACCGCGAAGATCGCCGCGAAGATCGCGACGACTGCGACGGTGATCGACACGACCCGGAGCATGGGCGACGGGGGTAGCGGCCGACCGAAGCGCATCGCTTGCTCCGACGCTTACCTGGGCTGTTACGCCATCGCCGCCATCGCGGCGCCGACGGCCATCAACGGCAACCCCAGGAACCGTCGCCCGCCCGGGAACCCGAACGACGGGAGCACCTGGGT
>JBBQMI010000327.1:0-3494 GCA_038328825.1 Acidimicrobiia bacterium
CGAGACCGCGCTCCTCATGCACGACTATCTGAGCGCGCGCGGACGACGCGAACGGTCCCGGATCTCGCTCGTGATGCCCCTGCCGGTTCCGATTCCGCCGTCGCCCGAGGCGTCGAAGGCGTTGCTCGTGGCCTTCGGGGAACGCGACATCGAGTGGCACCCGGGCAAACTCGTGCGTGGGCTCGACCCCGAACGCTCGGTGGCCCTGATCGCCGACGGGAGCGAGATGCCCTACGACCTGTTCCTCGGCGTTCCCGTGCACCGTGCGCCCGCGGTCGTGGAGGACGCCGGCTTGACCGTCGACGGCTGGATCCCGGTGAACCCGCTGACCCTCGAGACCGCGTTCGCCGACGTGTACGCAGTCGGCGACGTGACGAGCGTCGGGACGCCCAAGGCCGGAGTGTTCGCCGAGGGCCAGGCCGCGGTGGTCGCCGCCGGGATCAGTGCGCGCATCCACGGCGAGGCCAGCTCGGCGCAGTACGACGGCCACGGCATGTGCTACCTCGAGTTCGGCGACGATGCGGTGGCGATCGTAGACGTGACCTTCACGAGTGGTGCGATGCCACAAGGTGCGCTCCAGGGACCGTCACCGGAGCTCACAGCCCACAAGAGCGAGTTCGGCACGAGCCGGATCCGCCGCTGGTTCGACCGCGAGTGGACGTCTGCCCGCTGACCCCCCTGAAACCAGTCCCGGAATCCGCAGCTGAGCGTGCAGACCTCCGGGTCGGGTCGCTCGGGGACGCCGAATCTGACGATGCGTTAGATTCCGCGCGGCCGCAGATCAGGGGGGCAGGAGCAGCATGGAATCGCGTTTCACGGACCGGGTCGTGTTGATCACGGGGGCCGGATCGGGCCTGGGGCGGGAGACCGCGCTCCGCTTCGCCGCCGAGGGGGCCAAGGTCGCGGTGCTCGACGTCGCGGTCGAGGGCGCGGAGAAGGTCGTGGGCGAGATCGGCGAGGCCGGCGGCACTGCTTCGGCCTATGCCGTCGACGTGCGCGACCTCGGCTCGGTCGAGGTGGCCGTGGGCGCGGCGGCGAAGGATCTCGGGCGACCGCAGGTCCTCGTGAACGCAGCGGGCATCCTGCGCTTCCAGCACAGCCACGAGGAGACCTTCGAGGGCTGGTCGAACCTCATCGCCGTGAACCTCACGGGCACGTTCCTCATGTGCAAGGTCACGCTGCCGTACCTGCTCGACGGCGGCGGTGCGATCGTGAACGTGGCCTCGAACGCCGGGCTGATGGGCCAGCCGTACACGGCCGCCTACTGCGCGTCGAAGGCCGGCGTGGTCAACCTCACCAAGGCGCTCGCGCTCGAGTACATGCAGCGCGGCGTGCGGGTGAACGCGGTGGCCCCGGGTGGGATGCGGACGCCGATGACCAAGGGGCTCGACTTCCCCGACGGCATCGACTTCAGCGCGTTCGACCGGGTGACCTCGAAGATCGGTCCGAGCCACGCGTCGGAGCTGGCCGGGCTCATCGCGTTCGTCGCCTCCGACGACGTCCCGAAGATGGTCGGATCGGTGGTCTCGCTCGACGGGGGCATCACGGCATGAGCGCAGCGCCGGTGGTGGGCGAGTCCTGGATCACCGAGCCGCAGACGCTCTGGGGTCTGATCGAGGCGCGTGCGTCGGCCACACCGATGGCGCGGATGCTGATCGACGAAGACGGGCGCGAGATCACGTTCGTCGAGTACCGGGCCGAGTGTGAGCGCGTCGCGGCCGGGTTCCAGGAGCTCGGGGTGAAAGCCGGGACCGCGGTCTCGTGGCAGCTCCCCACCTGGATCGAATCGGTCGTGCTCGTCGGTGCGCTGAGCCGGCTCGGCGCGGTGCAGAACCCGATCCTGCCGATCTACCGCGAGCGCGAGGTCGGGTTCGTCGCGAAGCAGACCGGCGCGAAGCTCCTGATCGTGCCGGGGGAATGGCGCGGGTTCGACTTCGAGGCGATGGCCCTCTCGATCGCGAAGGACACCGCCGGACTCGAGGTGCTCGTCGTGAACCGGGGCCTGCCCCAGGACGATCCCGACAAGCTGCCCGCCTACGTCGACGATCCGAGCGCGCTGCGCTGGGTCTTCTACACGTCGGGCACCACTGCCGACCCGAAGGGCGCGAAGCACACCGACCCGAGCGTGTGGGCGTCAGCCTACGCGATGGTCCTCGCGTTCGAGCTCGTTCCCGAGGACCGCCACGGTCTGGTGTTCCCGTTCACCCACATCGGTGGTCTGGGCCTCCTGATGGCCGCGCTGATCTCCGGGTGCTCGCACGCGATCGTCGAGGCGTTCGTGCCCGCGACCACGATCCCGGTGCTCACCCGCGAAGACGTGACGATTGCCGGCGCGGGCACGCCGTTCCACCTCGCGTACCTCGATGCGCAGCGCGCGTTGCCGGCCGGTCAGCGGTTGTTCCCGAGTGCTCGTGCGTTCGTCGGTGGAGGCTCGGCGAAGCCGCCGCAGCTCCACTACGACGTGAAGGCCGAGCTCGGTGGCGTCGGGATCGTGAGCGGGTACGGGCTCACGGAGTGCCCGATCCTCGCGATGGGCAGCATCCACGACAACGACGAGCAGCTCGCCAACACCGAGGGCCGCGCCACCCCCGGCGTCGAGATCAAGGTCGTGAAGCTCGACGGCACCATCGGGAAGGCGGGGGAGGAGGGCGAGCTCTGCGTGAAGGGTCCGCAGCTCTGCCTCGGCTACCTCGACTCCTCGCTCGACGCGGCCGCGTTCGACGTCGACGGCTTCTTCAAGTCAGGTGATCTCGGCGTGCTCGACGCCGACGGCTACGTCACGATCACCGGCCGGGTGAAGGACGTGATCATCCGCAAGGGCGAGAACATCAGCGCCAAGGAGGTCGAGGACCTCCTCTTCACGCACCCGAAGATCGCCGACGCCGCCGTCATCGGCCTGCCCGACGCGCGCAGCGGCGAGCGCGCGGTGGCGATCGTCGTGCCCAAGGACCCGGCCGACGCGCCGACCCTCGCCGACCTCTCCGAGTTCTGCAAGGCCGACGGACTCATGGTGCAGAAGATCCCCGAGCAGCTCGAGATCGTCTCCGTGCTGCCGCGGAACCCGACCGGCAAGGTGCTCAAGCACGAGCTCCGCGCGCAGTACTCCGACTCGTGACGCTGCCGAAGGAGTTGAAGGAGCTCGGCGCCCGCGTCTCGAACTGGGGCCGCTGGGGCGCCGCCGACGAGCGCGGGACGCTGAACCTCATCGACGCCGCTGCGGTGCTCCGGGCGGCGGCGAGTGTGCGTCGCGGCGCTTCGTTCGGCCTGTCGATCCCGATGCACGTGAGCGGGCCGCAGACCGACGGGCCCGGTGCACCCGGTCGAATGAACCCGACACTGAAGATGAAGTACGTCAACGTGTCGTTCACCGGCGACACCGACGATTTCACGACCACCGACGACCTCGTGGAGCTCTCACTGCAAGCGGCGACGCACATCGACGCGCTCTCGCACGCCGGCTACGAAGGTCTGCTCTACAACAACGTTCCCGCGAG
>JBBQMI010000328.1:0-3487 GCA_038328825.1 Acidimicrobiia bacterium
TCCGAGCCGCCGCAGCCCTCCCGCCAGCCCTTCCGCGAGGTGCCAGTCTCCCCACCGGGCCGCCACCTTCTCCGACGGTGCCGCGACGGTGAACACGAACCTGAGGGCGTCGCCGTCGAGCGGTCGCACGGATCGGAACAGGGACGGGCCGGACCGGTCGATCGCGCGCGCCCAGGCGGGTCCGTCCGGGTCGATCGGCCCGCGCAGGTCCCGCTTCGACCGCACCGGCCGGCGGTCCAGCATCACGGCACCCGGCACGACGACGATCCGGCCACCCCGCGCGTGCAGGCGCGAACACATCTCCACGACCGCGACGTCGAGGTCGTCCCCGAGCGGCAACCCGCCGACGCCGTCGTACGCGGCCCGGTCGACGAGGAAGCACGCGGCCGATGCGGCATCGACGTCTCGGACGGGACCCGCGGGGTCGGCCACGGTTCCTGCGCCCCCGGCCAGCACCTGCGGGACGCCGTCAGCCGTCACGTCGATGGTGAGCCCGGCCGCGCGCACCCGGCCGTCGTGAGGGGTCGCGTCCGACAGCGGTCGGAGCGGGTGCACCAGCACCGGGGTGGCGGCCACCACGTCGTCGCCGACGGCCGCGACCAACCGGGCCAACCACGTCGCGTCGAACGGCTCGGTCGTGTCGAGGACGACAGCCACGAGCTCGTGGTCGCTGGCGTCGATCGCGCGGCGAACCGTGGCGACGATGTCGCCCGAAGGTTCCACGACGACCACGTCGACCGCGGGCTCGTCGTCCCCCTCCGGCAGTGCGGCCGGAGCGTGCGCACCGACCACCACCAACGCCACGCTGCGCCCGTCGGCCGACGGCGCGGGGAGCCGGCCGAGTGCGGACTCCAGCTCCGCCAGACCGGGCTCGGGGCGATGGCCGAGCGCGGCGGCGGCAAGCGTCAGCCGGTCGACACGCGCCCGGAGGCGCACGGTCGCGACCGCGACCGGGCGACGGACCGGCTGGAGCCGCCGCTCCGCCGCGAGGAGCGCCCGCACGCTCCGCCGGTGGCGCAGGTCGGCGAAATCGGCTGAGCGCTGCCGCGCGACTCGGCGCCAGTGATCCGTCGCCGCCCGCTCGGCGTCGAGCTCCGCCCGAAGATCACGCGCGGCCGCCTCGTCGGGGGTCGGGCCGGAGGGCATGCGGCGAGTATGCCAGGCCCGGAATCGGTGACGGCCGCCGCGTCTATTGTCTGTCCCCCGCGTCGAGCGAGCCGGGCGACCAGACCCCACCACGGCCTTGGAGCACGAAATGGACACCGAGCGCGAGGAGCCGTCGCACAACGAGCTCGAGCTCGAGTATCAGGGACGGCGCTTCCACCTGGCTGTTGGAGGCGGGTGAACGACGTGGCCGACGACCGGACTCCGATGCCGACACTGATCCGTGTCGACGAAGGCGTGTATCGCGTCGGAGACACGACGTTCACGGCGGCGCCCTTCGAGCGGTTCGCGTCGACACCCGATCACTTCTGCATCGTGAAACCACCGCTGCTGGTGGAACGCTACGTGCGCCTGATCGAGCAGCTCCGACCGCGCCGGATCGTGGAGCTCGGCATCTGCAAGGGCGGGAGCACCGCTCTCCTCGCGGCCCTGACCCGCCCCGACGGGCTGCTCGCCGTCGAGCTCGACGACGATCGGATCGCGGCGCTCGACACCTTCCTCGCACGCCAGAACCTGGAACGGTCGGTGACCGCGGCGTACGGAATCGACCAATCGAACGCGGCGCGCCTGGGCTCACTCGTCGACGAGACACTTGGCCGGGCGCCTCTGGATCTCGTCGTCGACGATGCCTCCCACGACCTCGATTTCACCCGCGCATCGTTCAACGTGCTCTTTCCGCTGCTGCGACCGGGCGGCCTGTTCATCATCGAGGACTGGTCGTGGGCGCACACGGTCTACGAGGCCGCCCGACCCGATGCGGTCCCGCTCACTGCGCTCGTCTTCGAGGCCGTCCTCGCAGTTCCGTACCGGCCCGGGCTCATCGACGACGTGCTGGTCAACCGCGAGTGGGCGGTCATCCGGCGCGGCCCCGAGCCGATCGACCCCGGACCGTTCGACATCTCGCAGTGTTACGGGGAGCGCGGTCGCGCGCTGGTCACGCCACTCGCCTCCGGAACGAGCCCCGACCCCACGCCCGCTGAGCGGCGCCGGCGCTGAGACCCGGCGCAGGTTCCGCTGATAGCTTCGCTCGTCCGCGAATCGAGGGGGCGGAGTCGCATCGTGTTCCCGCTCTGGGATGTTGCCATCAGGCCTGTGCTTCGCGCGGCCCGCGTCAGGCGGGTCGTGGAGATCGGCGCGCTCCGGGGTGAGACCACCGTCAAGATGATCAACGATCTCGGGCCCGACGCGGTGCTGCACGTGATCGACCCGGTCCCCGACTTCGATCCGACCGAGCACGAGCGGCAGTTCCCCGGCCGGTACGTCTTCCACGAGGCCCTCAGCCTCGACGTGCTCCCGACCCTCGACCCCATGGACGCCGCGCTCATCGACGGTGACCACAACTGGTACACGGTCTACAACGAGATGCGCATGCTCTCCGAAGGCGCGCGCCGGGCCGGCGCTCCCCTTCCCGTGTGCATCCTCCACGACGTGCTCTGGCCATATGGTCGACGCGACCTCTACTACTCCCCCGACCAGATCCCCGACGAGCACCGCCAGCCCTACGCGCAGAAGGGCATGCGCCCGGCGGGCAAGAAGCTGATCGAGCACGGCGGCCTCAATCCCACGATGTACAACGCGGTGATGGAAGGTGGCCCCCACAACGGAGTCATGACCGGGGTCGACGACTTCGTCGCCGAGTACGACAAGCCCCTGCGGGTCCTCGTGCTGCCCATCTACTTCGGCCTGGCCATCGTGGTCGAGGAAGAGCGCCTCACCGCCCAGCCCGAGCTGGCCGCCGCCCTCGATCGCCTCGAGAGCGCCCAAGGGCGATACGAGCTGCTCGAGGTGGCCGAGCAGGTCCGCCTCCGGGCGATGATCTTCCAGCACAACGTCTTCTTCAAACGCGACGAGCAAGTCGATCGGGCGAACGCCCGCTACCTGCGGGTCGTGAAGGCAGCGCTCCTCAACGAGCACTACCTCGACCACGAGGTGCGGCTCGAGCAGCTGAGCGCGTTCGTCACCGAGAAGCGGACGGTCGTCGCGAACGAGGTACGCGACCCCGCGCGCAACGATCAGGTCGCGTATCGACGG
Organism: Acidimicrobiia bacterium; assembly: GCA_038328825.1. Taxonomy (GTDB): domain Bacteria; phylum Actinomycetota; class Acidimicrobiia; order IMCC26256; family JANYLB01; genus JANYLB01. The sequence continues at coordinate 3,196 of JBBQMI010000328.1, forward strand.
GTGGTCCGCAACCGGCTCGGCGCGGCCGGGCCAGAACCCGCAGCCGCGGACTCCTTCCTCCCGTACACCGCGATGGGTCGCCCCCAACTCGACCACCTCGAGCGCGCCCTCGACGTCGTGCGCGACAACGCGATCCCCGGTGACCTCGTGGAGTGCGGCACGGGACGCGGCGGTGGCGCCATCTTCATGCGCGCCTACCTCGACGCCCACGACCTCCCCGACAGACGCGTCTTCGTGGCCGACCGCTTCCGCGCGTCACCCGAACCCGAGACCTCACCCACCTTCCCGCGTC
>JBBQMI010000329.1:0-3487 GCA_038328825.1 Acidimicrobiia bacterium
CGGGCGACCGGCAGTGGGTCCGCGAGGGCTACTACGACTGCGACATGGACGTCCTCCTGTTCGTCGTCGAGCAGGAGGGCCGGGGCGCCTGCCACACGGGCGAGCGGTCGTGCTTCTTCCGGGCGTTCGGCTCCGGCGCCACCCCCGGCCCCGTCTGAGTCCCGACCGTGCCGATCAAGCCGTCACTCGACGAGTTCCGGACCCTCGCGGCCGGCCACAACGTGGTCCCGGTCTGGCGCGAGGTCCGGGCCGATCTCGAGACGCCCGTGTCGGCGTTCAGCAAGCTCGTCGGCGACGGCGAGGGGTTCCTCCTGGAATCGGTGGAGCACGCCGAGCGCTGGGGCCGCTTCTCGTTCCTCGGCCGCGATCCGGCGCTCACGCTGGTGGTGCGTGGCCGCGACGTCGAGTTCTCCGGCGAGCCGCCGCCCGGCGTTCCCGCCGATCGTGGCGCCCTCGACGCGCTCGAAGCCCTGCTCACGCACTACCGCGCGCCCCGGATCCCCGAGCTGCCACCGTTCCACGGTGGGGTCGTCGGGTACCTCGGCTACGACGTCGTGCGCGAGATCGAGCACCTGCCGAAGATCCCCGACGATCACCTCGGCACGCCCGATGCCGTCCTCTGGCTCACCGGCCACGTCACCGCGTTCGACCACTACCGCCAGCGGCTCTACCTCATCGAGAACGTCTTCCTCGCGCCCGACGCCGACGCCGACACGGTCGACGCGGCCTACGCCCGCGCCGAGGAGCGGCTCGACGGGCTGGTCGACGAGCTCGCGCGCCCGTTGCCGTACCGGCCCATGGCGCCACCGCCCGACGACCTCACGGAGCTGCCCGAGTTCCGTTCCACCATGCCGCCCGCGATGTTCGAGCGGGCCGTGGAGGTCGCCCGCGAGCACATCCTCTCCGGCGACATCTTCCAGGTGGTGCTCGCGCAGCGGTTCGACCTCGAGGGCGACTTCGATCCGCTCGAGGTGTACCGCGTGCTGCGGCTCGTGAACCCGTCGCCGTCGATGTACTTCCTGCGCAGCACGCGCGCGTCGGCCGACGTCACGCTCGTGGGTTCGTCGCCGGAACCCATGGTGCAGCTCCTGAACGGTCGAGTCATCAGCCGACCGATCGCGGGCACGCGCTGGCGCGGTCGCACCGAGGAGCACGACCGCAAGATGGCGGCCGAGCTCTCCGAGGACCCGAAGGAGCGCGCCGAGCACACCATGCTCGTCGACCTCGCCCGCAACGACGTCGGACGCGTGGCGCGCTTCGGCACCGAGCGGGTCGACGAGCTGATGACGCTCGAGCGGTACTCGCACGTGATGCACCTCACGAGCGAGGTGTCGGCCGAGCTCGCCGAGGGCAAGAGCCCGGTCGACGTGCTGCGGGCGACGTTCCCCGCGGGAACCGTGAGTGGCGCACCCAAGGTGCGGGCGATGGAGATCATCGACGAGCTCGAGCCGTCGAAGCGCGGTCCCTACGCCGGAGTGGTCGGCTACGCCGACTTCTCGGGCAACGTCGACACCGCGATCGCCATCCGCACGATGGTGTGGCAGGGCGGGCAGGCGAGCGTCCAGGCCGGCGCCGGAGTGGTCGCCGACTCCGATCCCGTGGCCGAGAACCTGGAATGCCACAACAAGGCCAAGGCGTTGCTCACAGCAGCCGCGGCGGCGCGCCGCATGCGAGAAGCTGAGGGCTCATGACGGTGCTCGAGCGCGATCTGGTCGTGGTCCGCGGTCCCGACGCGTTCTCGTTCCTGCAGAGTCTCGTGTCGCAGGACCTCGATCCGGTCGATGACGGGCAGGTCGTCGACTCGCTACTGCTCACGCCGCAGGGCAAGCTCGACGTGTCGTTCCGGCTCGTGCGGGTCGGTGACGAGGCGTGGCTCGACTGTGAGGCCGGGTTCGGCGCGCAGCTCGCGGCCTCGCTGAACCGGTTCCGAATCCGCGTGCAGGCCGAGGTCGACGACCGCAGCGACGGCTGGGGGATGGTCGCGGTCCGGGACGAAGACGTGGCGCTGCCGTCGGAGTGCGTCGGCCTCGCGAACGGCGACATCATCGGACCGGTCGTCGCGCTCGAGGCGATTGCGGGGCGTGGCCTCGACGCCGATGCCTACGAGCGGTGGCGGATCGAATCCGGTGTCCCGAAGCTCGGCGTCGACGTGAACGAGAAGACCATCCCGCAGGAGGCGTTCCTCGAACGCCACGCGGTCTCGTTCACGAAGGGCTGCTTCCTCGGCCAGGAGCTCGTCTGTCGGATCGACACCCGCGGGCACGTCAACAAGTATCTGCGTCGCCTCGACGTCGCGGGGCGTGATCGGCCGGCAGTCGGCGCGGAGATCACGTTCGACGATGCCGTCATCGGCATCGTCACGAGCGTCACGCCGGTGGACGATGGCCCTGTGGTCGCGCTCGGGTACCTGCGCCGTGAGGTCGACGTGCCCGCAGATGTGACCATCGGCGGATCCGACGCGCCATTGCGGGCCGAGGCGCGGGAGACGCCGGCCAGCGCGTAGGGCCGATCAGGTCGGATGCGCGGATCCCTGGTCCTGCACCGGGAGCCGCACGGTGAAGGTCGCGCCACCGCTCGGTTCGCTCGAAGCCCGAACGGTCCCGCCCAACGTGGCCGCCAACTCGCGCACGATGGCGAGTCCGAGACCCGTGCCCACGGTCCGGCCCGGCGTGCCGCGCGCGGTGTACAGGCGTTCGAACACGGCATCGAGCTCCGCAGGCGCGATCCCGGGACCGTCGTCGCGGACCTCGAGCACAAGGTCGGAGTCGGGTTCCGGGTCGGCGCGTACGACCACGGCGATCGCGGTCGTCGCGTACTTGAGGGCGTTCTCAACGAGGTTGGCGACGATCTGTCCGAGCCGCTCGGGATCGGTGTCGGCAGGGATCACGCCGGGCGCGTCGAGCTGCAGCGCGATCCCGAGCTCCTCGGCCTGCGGTCGGAACGCGTCGAGCGAGTCGCGGATCGTGCCCACTGCGTCGAACGACCGTCGATGCAAGGAGAACTCGTGCGCGTCGAGCCGGGCGAGCTGGAGGAGGTCGGCCACGAGGCGTTCGAGCCGACGCGACTCGGCTGCGATCACCGCGGCGGCGCGGCGGCGCGTCTCGGCGTCGTCGGCCGTGCCGTCGGTCATCGCCTCGGCGTAGCCGCGGATGGAGGTGAGCGGTGTCCGAAGGTCGTGGGAGACGCTGAGCAGGAACGCGCGCTCCTGGCCCCGTGCCGCGTCGAGCTGCCCGGCCATGCGGTTGAGCGTGGCCGCGAGCTCACCGAGCTCGTCGGTGGGATGGTTGCTGCCGAGATCGACGCGGGCGGTGAGATCACCGGCGGCGATACGACCCGCGGTTGCGCCCATCACGGCCAGCGGGCGGGTGAACCGGCGGGCGAAGAGGTACGACACGACCGCCGCGGCGAACGCGGCGAAGAGCGCCGTGCCCACGAAGAAGGCCCCGGCCCGTCCGGCCAGCCCGCGTTCGACGGCCTTGGTGAGCAC